>JAVCCP010000039.1 GCA_030765405.1 Candidatus Ancaeobacter aquaticus
CGAACGGGTCGACCATTAGGAGATGTAAATTTTGTAAAGAGATGCGAGAAAAAAATAAATAGAGTATTACAATATCAAAAAAGAGGACCTAAGATTAAAAATAATAGATAATTTAGTATGGTGTCCCTGAAATATGTTTATTATTTCAAGCCGTAAAGCAACTAAACATGAAGCAGAACAATATAAGAAGGGGTGTCAAAATGAAAAAGGAATATGATTTTTCTAAAGGGGAAAGGGGTAAATTTTACAAACCGAATTTGAAATTAAATTTACCTATATACCTTAAACCTGAAATTATGACTTTTGTTGCAAGTATAGCTAAAAAGAAAAATTCTGATTTATCTACAGTTGTAAATAATCTTATAAAAACAGATAAGCAGTTGGCAAAAGTTATAAATTAATAAAAGCGGGACACCCTTTTAAACTCATTAATACGTAAAGAGTTGCAACGCAATTGTTTGGAAATGAAGAGTTGGAATTGTAAGGATATTGTTAGTATTTGTTTTATAATCGAGGAAATGCAATTGGGCAACAAGCAGTTGCCCAATTCACCCAAGTATTTCAGGGACACCATACTAAATTATTTGACGAATTAATTTATTTGCGAAATTGGGGACGGTTCTATTTTTTATCAAAAAGGTGGTGTAGTAGGGGGGCTAAATACATCTTAATCCGACATAAATCCGACATTAACAGGACACTCCTAAATGTAAAAGGAGACAGCGCCCTTTGTTTTGAGAAAACTTCACTGTAAATTTACCTAAAAATTCTATAATTATGGTGTAATTTGCTGTAATTAATCTAACATGAATGTTTGCCCCTGATTTACTCACAGGTTACTTAGACTAATAGATTTGAATTGACATATAGGGGAAATGTGATATCGTTAATCTTATAATAAAATTAACGATAATCCTTTATGAGGGTATTATGAACACAATAAAAAGAAAGCGTCTTGGAGAGAAAGAAATCGAGGTAATTTCGCGCCTTTCATACGAAAAGAAGCGTATTGTAACTAAGGAAGAGTTAGATGCATTCTTCAAGTTTGATAACATCGAGCGAAATAAAATTGTTTATCGATTGAAAAAGAAAGGTATTTTCTCCACTATTAAGCGCGGAATATATGTTTTTTCGCCCCTTGAATATGGCGAAGGAGGTGCCGGTATAAACGAAATGCTTATTCCACCTCAATTTTTCCCGCGAAACAATTATTATATAGGCTACTCAACAATGTATAATTATTATAATTTGACAGATCAACTTTTTCAAGTAATGTACATCATAAATACCTCATTGCAACGTAGAAACAAAAAAATATGCGGTGTTATATTCAATTTCTTGAGAGTTCCAAAAAGCCGGATGTATGGTCTTGATAAGATTAGTGTTGAGGGTCAAGAAGTAATAATCAGTTCGTTAGAACGCACACTGGTTGATTTGGTCTATTTTAATAAACCGGTTGGTGGCATTAAAAGCGCTCTTGAAATTCTCAAGCGTGAACTCATGAAGGATCGTTGTGATAGTAGGAAGTTTATTCGTTTTGTGGCAAAATTTCCTAACATTAAAACACGTAAGAAAATTGGCATGTTGATGGAAGAAATGGGGTATTCTGATAAAGAGCTTATCCCGATTATCAAAAGCATAGAAGATACGGCAATAAGTTCATTCACCGGTTCTTTCAAAGGTAAACTTAATACGAAATGGAAAGTTATCATAAATGATACACAAAGATAAGGCGCAATTTATAGATGTTATCAATATGACTGCCAATCGAACCGGCTTTCGTGCGTCACTTATAGAGAAGGATTATTACTTAACCTTGATTTTATCGAAAATCAATGAGCTTTCGCAGGACCTTATATTTAAAGGTGGCACATGTCTTAATAAAATTTATTACTCTTATTATCGTTTGAGCGAAGATTTGGATTTTAGCATGCGTTTACCGGAATACACAACGACTAGAACTAATCGACGCAAATCAATACAACCGATTAAGGATAAGATCGAAGGATTTGTCAAAAGACTTGGTTTTCACATTAAAGGAGTAGAAAAAACAGGACGCAATGAGTCGAAGCAGTATGTTTATTACTTTACATATAAATCTGTGCTTCAGCCAACTGATCAGATAATTAAATTTGAAATAGGACTTAGGTTTAATCCAATTTGCGCTGTAGTGAAAATGAAAGTGCAACATAAGTTTTTGCATCCATTTACGGGTGAGCCACTTTTTGATGGTGGTGAGGTAAATTGTTTGTCATTGAAAGAGATTGTGAGTGAAAAGCTTCGAGCTGCTGCCTTGAGAAAAAACATTGCCCCACGCGATTTTTATGATCTTGACTTTATTCTGCGTAATAATTTCATTTTAGCGGATAAAGAGGTTATTGAGCTTTTTAAGAAAAAGATTAAGGAAGATAGTGGAGACTTAGATTTAGCAAAATATCGCATTAATCTCGGTCGATCTAACAATGAGATTACCGACATGCGATACAGAATAGAAAAGGAGCTGTTTGACGTTTTAACAGCTGATGAGCGGGAAATTTTTGATCTCGATAAAGCCCTTAAGCGGATCAATAAGGAGATGAATAAAATAGGGACACTCTAGGTAATACCAATCCATGCAATGCGTTATAATTTTGCAAAAATAGGGACAGCTACCTATTTTCTGATATGTTATTTTGAAATCGTTCTACTAGAAAGCCCAAAAATAGGTAGCTGTCCCTATTTTCTCTCAAGAACTTTGGGAAATCTTCTGTCAGAAGGAATCCTATTATAGCTGATTTATTCCATAGAATGGGTAAAGTTGAACGTATGGGATCAGGCATTGAAAGAATGCGAGTTCTTATGCGAGAGGCAGGGTTAAAAGAACCGTTATTTGAAATAGAGAACTTTTTTCAAGTTATTTTTTATCGGGATCCACGCTATTCACTAAAAACAGTTGGTTCCCAGAAAATTTCCCAGAAAACTTCCCAGAAAACTTCCCAGAAAATTCTAGAATTGATGAAGAATAATCCAATAATCACTATAGCAGAACTGGCCCCAGTAATTGGTGTTAGTGAAAGGACTGTCAAATATCAGATAGCAAACTTGAAAAAATCAGGATTGTTAAAACGTGTTGGTCCTGATAAAGGTGGATATTGGAAAATTGTTTAGTAATTATATATGATGCTTGAATAGTTCAAATTGATAATAATACGTATGAGATTTATTCACTGCTAAACTTTCGGAACAATTTGCTAAAGGCAATGAACTAAAAAAACTATCGGTAAAAACTTAAAGTAGTTTGACTATGAGTTTTGAAATGACAATGAATAAAGAATACAAATCATGGATTTTGGATATAAAACAAAGAGTGCGCTCTGCCCAGATTAAAGCTGTGCTTAAGGTGAATACCGAACTTATTAATCTGTATTGGGCGCTGGGATGTGAAATCGTAGCCAAGCAGGCTAATTTTAAATGGGGAGAAGGGTTCCTTTTTCGGTTAAGTAAGGATTTAATGGCGGAATTTCCTGAAATAAAGGGGTTTTTAGAGCGTAATTTGAAATATACCAGACAATGGTATTTGTTTTATAATCAAGGAAATGCAATTGGGCAACAAGCTGTTGCCCAAATCATCCAAATTCCGTGGGGCACAATATAGAGAATTATCACAGGTTACCGACAGAATCGCATTACGCGATTTGACTGAACTTTGCGAGAAAGAGATTTTTCAAAGAAAAGGTGCTGTAGGTAGGGGTGCTGAATATACTTTAATCCGACATAAATCCGCCATTAGGAATCTAAAGAACATGGTTACATAGGAGAATGAAGAGACTTTAAGTTATATAGATTTAATGATAAACTGTTGTTGTTTAAAAGCTTTGGAAGAACTTAATGAATCTGATTTGGTTGAGTTTAGAGAGATGGTTGTTGAAGAGATACTTAATAATTTCGCAGGCTAAAGACCTGCGGCTACCCTGTTTTATAAAGTACTGATAACGCATTGAATAAATAGAAATGGTTTATGTATGTCAATATATTCAAAAATATTATTAGGTATAAGTGCTGTTTTAGTGGGGATATTGTATTATTTTGATTTTAAATATATATCCACAATTGGATTTAGCTTTGCTCAAGATTCGTTGGGTCCATTTATTTAAAACTGATATTAATAGCTGGAAGATGCTAAAAGATCTCGGCCTAACTGAAGTAGAAATAACAGGCTTGCCAGAGAGTGATATATCACGAAGAGTGTATCAGGATCAGGCAGGAAATGTTGTTGAAATAACAATGGTTGTGAGCGATCTAAAAAGTTCACTTCATCCACCGACAGATTGTTTGCCTGCTCAAGGGTGGATAATTGATAAGATGAAAGTTGAGAATATTGACATTGGGGGAGAAGTTGTTCTGGTAAACATTATAGTTACTCATATTCCTACTAAAGACAAGGGTATACAGAGTGAGCTGATATGGTACTGGTATCCGATTTATAAGAATAATATGAACAAACATTATAAAGCAGTTTTGTATAATTCAGCGTACCGGGTTATGTATGGTAAGAAATATAAATGGGCAATGGTGAGGTTATCGACACATATAGACAAGAGTGTAGATGATAGTATGAATACAATGACAGAATTCTTTAAAGATATGTATCCTATAATCGAACATATGAAAGATACGGAACAATAATGCTCGGTGTAGCGGTTTACGGTTGGGTGCAGTGAGTTGATAATAGAGTCTATTACTTGTATGTTAAAGGGTGCTTTTCTGGACTGGTTAAATTTCTGTAGATAAGTCAATATCTAACTCTGGCCAGTATAGGTCTGCCGTTTTTCATGTTTTCTCTTCTATAGCTGCAATTTTCATTAAATGTTTCAATAGACCTATTTTGAGGGATGTATTTTTATGTATAGGAACAGAGATTCTCGCAGGATTACCAACTTTCATATAAACGCGATGGCTGCCCTTTGTTCTTTTCAATTTCCAGCCTTTCTTTTCAAGCAATTTGGCGAATTTTTTTCCTGAAATGCTTTTCATACAGCAATCTCTATAATTTCATCCTTATCAGTAATTTTGACATCTTTTATGTCGATGGACAAACAGACCTCAACAGCCTCATAGATGTTACTGAGAAGTTCCTCGAATGTTTCCCCTTGAGTGGCACAGCCTGAAATTGCAGGTATTTCAGCCCAATATCCACCTTCTTCCGCTTGATGAATTATAACTTTGAGTTTCATGATTTATCACCTACCCCTTTTTTAATGTGAAATTACGTAAAATTTTATTCTTTATCCAACAATTAACATACGAACTCGCGAATTTGCTTTTTCAAGGTCTTCTGCCTCTTGTGTTTTTCACAATTTACACGTTTTATTTGTACCATATCTGTTGCCTATCGTCAATATAAAATCATTGATTAAAAGGGCACAGATGTGCAATTGATAGATACTGAGGAGTAAAGTATGTTTTTTGTTTTATCAAAAATATTATGGTATGTAGTGAATCCTTTCAATGTGATTGTGTTTTTGCTTGTTATCGGGCTTTTGTGGTCAATAAAGAGCCGGAGAGCGGGGATTAGGGATAGGAATACTGCTTATTTTTATAACCGGGCACAGAGGTTGTGCGAAGCCAAGTTGAAAATTATGAAAAACGATTTGGGAAGAAACCACCATCGTTTACCGGAGATAGTGCGTATGGATCTCGAGACAACAGAAAGTTAAAAGAAGCGAACTTGGCATATTGGTTAATAAAATTTCCTGGGGAGCGGATAGAAGCTGTTGAAATGTCCATATTATACGTAATGCTTATTTTATGCTATTATAAATAAAAATATCGCCGCACATGTGTTTTATGATAAAACCCGGCATAGTATAATAATAAAAAAATGGGTGGAGGGAACAAAATGAAATACCAATTAACAGCAGTTATAGCGCGGGAGGATAATGGATATGTTTCTTTATGTCCAGAATTAGATATCGCAAGTCAAGGTGATACAATAGAAAAAGCCCGAAAAAACTTAATTGAAGCGATTCAGTTATTTTTAAAAACAGCTTCGGAGCAAGAGATACAAGGAAGATTTCATGAAGAAGTTTATATAACTCATTTAGAGGTGGCTGTTGGGTAAATTACGCATTCTTTCGGGACGAGATGTCTGTCAAATTCTTGCCAATCATAATTTCATTGAGGTAAGGCAGCATGGAAGTCATATTGCAATGCAAAAACGAACATCTCATTTAAATAGGGACGTTGCCATTTATTTTGATTGTGTAGGGATGGATGGGGCAATAAGGACAACCTTTGCTGGAAAAGAAAGGAAATAAAATGGGGGAGAATCCTAATGAATAAATACAAATATGAAGTTTTGATTTATTGGAGTAAGGATGATAACGCTTATATTGCTGAGGTTCCTGAATTATCTGGTTGTATGGCTGATGGTTCAAGTTATGAAAGTGCGTTAAAGAATGTTGAAGTTATAATAAAGGAATGGATTGAAACAGCAAAAAATGCAGGCAAACCAATTCCTGATCCAAAAGGCAAGTTAATGTATGCATAAATATGTATTTCAGGGACACCATACTAAATTATTTGACGAATTAATTCATTTAAAATATAATGCTTAACATGGTTAGAATAGCACGAATTATAATACCTGATATTCCTCATCATATTATCCAGAGGGGTAATAGACGGCAACAAACTTTCTTTAATAAAGATGACTATCTCTTATATAAAAAGATAATGA
>JAVCCP010000040.1 GCA_030765405.1 Candidatus Ancaeobacter aquaticus
AGCATTTGTTGGTACCGGCGGGAGCCTTCTGGATGTATCAGTTTTGGACACGACGGTATTAGATCTACAGGCATTGACATTAACAGGTGACTTAACAGCGACAGGCGCAGGCTTGACGCAGAGTGGTTCATTAGCGGTAACAGGAACAACAGATATAACCGCCGGAGCGGGAAATAACATTACTTTAACAACTGCTACAAATGATTTTACCGGTGGAGTGAGAATAGTAAGTGGAAATGATGTAGGCATTACAGACACAAATGCTTTGGTATTGGGGAATGCAAACGGTGTGAGTGCAGTAAGCGGAGATCTGATAGCTGTTGCCAGCGGTGCTATAACACAAAGCGGAGCATATTCTGTAACAGGAACAACAGATGTAACAGCCGGAGCGGGAAATAACATTACTTTAACAACTGCTACAAATGATTTTACCGGTGGAGTGAGAATAGTAAGCGGGAATGATGTGAGCCTTCGCGATACTGATGCAATGGACTTAGGCTCTTCAACAATATCAGGGACCCTAACATTGCAAACGGGTGGAGACCTGACGCAAAGCGGCGCTTTAACAGTAACTGGTACGACAAGCATCACTGCAGGCGCAAACGATGTAACATTTTCTAACACCAGTAATGATTTCACAGGAGCAGTAACTGTTGTCTCCGTAAAAGACTTAAGCCTGATAGACGCTAATGCAATGAGCTTGGGCGCTGTCACATCAACAGGAACAGTTGATGTTGCTACCCTAACCGGTGATTTAACACTTACCGGTGCCATTAATACTACCGACGCTACCGCAAGCGCTGTAAAACTTAATGCAGGCAAAAGTACGGCTGTTGGTATCTCAACCGGAGGCAGTATAATTATTAATGGAGGTGCTGTTGCTGTTGGTGTCGGAGGGCGGGCTACATTTTATACAGGAAGCGTTAGCGGCAGCACAGGCCTGACAGCTTGTGTCGGATCAGGCAGCGGTAGATTTCGTTATAATAGCGATGAAATAGTGACCAATTATACTACCGCATTAGGAACAGGCGATTATGCTATATATAGAGAAGAACCTACAGCAACCGTTACGGCTAAAGATGAAACTTTTACGTATAGCGGAGTTCCGTATTCCGGAGGAAACGGTGTTACAAAAAGCGGACTTGTTAATGGAGACACATCGACCATAACATTCAGTGGAACACTTACTTATTCCGGAACATCTCAGGGAGCCACAAGTGAGGGAACATATACGATTATTCCTAGTGGATATACTTCACTTTTGGGATACGGCATAGCTTATGTTAATGGAACCTTGACGATTAAATACAAAGCAGTCCCAAGCGGTGTAACCAGCACTGAATTCAATAAAGCCAAAAACGTCGTCGCATCATTATACAACACTATCTCATCTTTATACAGCGTTCAGTGGTGTATCAACGGAACACAGGAAGGCATGTTGCTCTTTAATACCGAACAATCCGAAGATTCTACAAAAGAGATTTATAATGAAGGACCTTTCTCCGGCAGCAATTCTATAGAAGCTATTTCCTCATATCGACTTATTATAGATAGGTTGAAACCATAATAGAGTGGAAACAGCAATTATTTAAAGAATATCCCGATTTATCGGGATATAACACTCAAATAAATTTACTTTTCCCAACGCTATTTAAGGTTAATATAATCCTAGTAAATCGGTGGATTTTATAATGTTTAAAATTCTAAGATTTTCTATGTTTCTTGCCTGTATTATATTTTCTCTTTTTATCTTATCAGGTAATTCATCCTCTTGGGTTTTCTCCCAAAGCGAGCTACCATTTGGAAGGCGGTCCATACCGAACCCAAATACTATTTCATATATTGAAACATTTTCGGATTTTTTAAGATCTTAAAAAAGTTTTTAGCCATAAAGCCCATCATCATCAGACCAATTTGCATATTATTGCCATAAAAGAACGTAGGATAGTTAAGAGGTCGAAAGATCTCAAAATATTTTGTTAATGTTTCCGCATCCATTGTTATCGGATACATCATCATTTTAGCTACCTGGTTTACGGCGGTTTCAATGTCTTTATTAATGAAATGAGAAACGTTATTGAGCGATTCTTTTGAAAAATCATTTCTATCAAACGCTTTTTTGAGCTCTTTTCCGGCATAGATACCGTTTGCCAGTGAGTTGATATTGCCTAATTGTGCGCCTGCTACCCAGGTGTCACCGATTGCCACGGCACCGTCTACTGCATTGTCCTTACAGAGGTCACGCACTCTTAATCGTGTGCCTTTTTGAGTTATAAATTTCAATGAGTCCGGATTATTTCCAAAGTATTTTTTCACGCGAGAATCACTTTCGATAAATACTTTCAGGTAATGATCCATCGGTTTCTTTAATGAGTAGTATTTCGTGTTTGAATAGAGTACCAGAGACATTTCAACATTGTTTGCAATACCGATACCTGCAACAGCCGGGGGAAAATCTTCATCAAGCTTTAGATCTCCCATTACGAAACTGTAACCGCTTTTGAGGCCTTGTGGTTTTTCGAAAACGAACGTTTGATATTGTACATACCCTTGCGCGTTCTTGTTTACCGGTATTTTGGCTTTTTCAGAGAGGTTTGCCAGTATGCCATCAGCAGTAACGACCACCTTTGAGTGCACATTGGTGCCATCCAAAAGAATGCCTCCGACGATTTTCCCGTCATCATAGATAAAGTCTTTTACTTTAGTATTGTAAAAGAGGTGGGCGCCGCTATTTTGCGCCTCATCAGCAAGTTGGTGTACGAGTGCGTCTTTTGAAGCTACATAACCCGTCATTCCTTTTTTAAACGTATCATCAAAGCAGTATCCGTCGGGTCCGTCCGCTGTCAGCCATTCCATTTTTGAATGTATAAAGTCATCTTTGAGCTTAAACTCAATTTCCGGAAACTCTAAAAAGCCTTCAGTTTTCTTCATGGTTGTTGCACCCGGAAAACTGAAGAGTATACCACCGTCAGCATGATGTGAAACATTCCTGTTTGGTAATCGTTCAAACACTGCAGTATTGAGACCCTCTCTTGCGCAGCTAATGGCTGCACCCAGACCTGCAGGTCCCGCACCGACAATAATAACGTCGTATTCAGGCTCTATGGTTTGGTTCTGTTCAGTCTGGATCTCATCTTCCTTCATATTGGGGAGAGGAGCTTTTTTGTTAAATACCGCATTAGATTCACACACGTCTTCGCAACCGTAACAACTCATACATCTATCATGGTCCGCTACGTACATTTTTTTGTTTTTACCGAGGGCCAATATCATCTGTGGGCACGTTTTTATACATGCTTTACATCCTGTACAGTTTTCAGATACGGTTACGATTGCCATGTGATACCTCCTTATGTTCTGATGCGAGCAGTTTATCCAAAAATAGACATAATGTATACCCATTTCCGGAGAGAGTTTTTTCGTAATGTGTGGGTGTAATAATGTGCATATTTTTTGCTTTGTAGGATGCATAGATAAGCTTATAATTAAATTGACCGTCATTTGCTATAAGGTTATATCTATTTAATGTTGGCAAATCTTTAGAGAGGTAAATATGGCAAAAGAAGAAGCTATTGATTGTGTAGAATGCGGAGCTAGGTGTTCTAAAGATGAGTGCTCTATTATTGACAATAAGACACTGTGTTACAGGTGTCTATTTGGGGATGTTTCTCCTGTTAGTTTCTATCCGATCGGTTTTGTTTTAAATGAACAGGACAGAGATAGCAGTGATTTTGGCTTGTCTAAAAAGGGCAATGTGTCTCGCATTGAGCTATTTGATTCGCAAAAGAGATTTATGTACAAACTGGAAGAAGAGAGTGGTCTTACGGTGGTGTATTATTTGCATAAGTCCCGAATGGTACGGTCGAAATTTAAACGTGGATATGATGGTAAAAAAGTGGGGGTATTCGCTTCACGTACGCCGGATAGGCTCTCAAGAATTGGTATTCAAGATGTTCAGCTTCTTGAAGTCAGTGGAACCATGTTGGTTGTTGAAGGGCTAGATGCGGTTAATGGTACGCCTGTATTAGATATTAAAATGAGATGGAAAAAGAAGTAACAGCTTTTCCTTTACATAAACACACTTTCAATGGATACAAAAGGAGTGCTGATGCATAAAACAGGATTGGCATTAGGAAGCGGCGCGGCTAGAGGGCTTGCTCATATCGGCGTTTTAAAGGCACTTCAAGAAGAAAATGTCGATATAGACATGATAGCCGGTTCGAGCATAGGGGCGCTTGTCGGTGCGTGCTATGCCACCTCTGGTGACATAACTTTTCTCGAAGAGATAGCGCTCAAGGTCGATTGGAAACAAATGTTCCGTCTTACGGATCCGAATTTTGCGTTCCTTTTCAGGGGAGCTATTCACGGAAAGAAGGTAAAAGAGCTATTAAAAAGCATCATTGGCGACATAGAATTCAAGGACCTGAAGATTCCGCTTTCGATTGTCGCGACCGACGCGAATACCTGCGAAGAGATCGTTATACACGAAGGGTCGGTTGTTGAAGCGGTGAGAGCCAGTATCTCTATTCCGGCAATATTCATGCCCGTAAAATATTCCGGCGGTGATGCACGTACGGGCGTAATAAAAGAGCGGTACCTGATCGACGGAGGGATTGTTAATCCGATACCGATAGATGTAGTTAAAGATATGGGCGCGACATTTGTTATTGCGTGTAATGTGATAAATGACCCAAAAACCCTCCCGATTCCGTTCAAGAAAAAAGAAACGATAAAGGTTCCGGTGGTGAAAAAGAAAAGCGACAGTGTCATATTTGAAAGAGTGAATAATGTGGTTATGAGCATCATGGAAGACAACGCCGATGCGGTCAGTGCTTTACAGGAAATTGTAGGTACACTCAAAAAGAAGCTTAATAGCAGGAAGCAGCCTCTTGAACCTCAAATGCCGAATATGTTCGAAACTATTGCCCGGACGATAATGGCAATGGAATATGAATTAGCAAAATCTAAGGTAAAGGACGCAGATATTGTTATAACTCCAGACACGTCTTTTGTCGCTCCGTTAGAGTTTTTCCGCGGTAAAGAAACTATTGCGCAAGGGTATACCGCTGCACGAAATATTCGGGACACTCTTTGTAAAATTTTATAATGCAAGTATATATAATTAAATAATCCTTCGTGCCGGTAAAAATAGGAATATTAGAAGAATAGCAAGGCGCGTTGGTAAAAGATAAAAACGGCATACCTGAAATCAGACTATGTAACTTTGAATTTCTCAAAAGAATATAGATTTGTTCAGTATACTTTATATATTTGTCTTTTACGTCATTCTTTACTGTGTTACCATCTCACTAGTTGTAAGTAACGGTTCATATTATATATACGGGGGTCATAATGAACAAAGTGCGACCATTTTTTAAGATACTACTTTTTATAGCCGTGATGTTCTATGTTGTTGCAACTGCGTATATGATGAGCGATCTTTATTTCAAGTTTGGTGAGATGGATCACGTTATGATGCATTTGAGACGAGCACACGTACAAAAGTAATGAGATCAAATTAAAGACGGCTCTATAAACTATCGGACCGTTTTTTTGTGTTTCGTTGTACAGCCATAATAATTTCTACTACGTGGGAACAATTTGTAAATATGCGATTTTTAGATCATTGTCCTTTTCGTATATCCTTTCAACCAAACAGTCTATATTTCAATGCTTTTTTAATTGCACTATCTTAATAATATAAAGGGGATATCATATGCTACATAAAAAACATAAAGCAAAAAAATCTGGATTGCAAGATGAGATGTTGTATCCGACATTCGGTTCACGCGAGTTGAGTGCGCCAGTGCCAAAATATACAATGCCAAAAAAAGAAATGACCTCACGTGATGCGTACCAGCTTGTACATGATGAACTCATGCTTGACGGCAATGCACGGCTCAATCTTGCAACATTCGTAACGACGTGGATGGATCCTGAAGCAAACAAATTGATGGCTGAAACATTTGATAAGAATATGATTGATAAAGACGAATATCCTCAAACCGCGGAGTTGGAAATGCGCTGTGTCAATATATTGGCGGATCTCTATAATGCGCCAAATGAAAAAGATGTGGTTGGCTGCTCTACAACGGGATCAAGTGAAGCTGTCATGCTTTGTGGTATGGCTTTTAAGTGGAAATGGAAAGAGCGGATGAAAAAGAAGGGTAAGCCTACAGATAAACCGAACTTGGTTATGGGTGTAGATGTCCAAATATGTTGGGATAAGTTTTGCCGTTATTGGGAAATCGAGCCACGGCTCATTCCTATGGAAAAAGGCCGTTATAGTATTACGCCGGAAGAAGTATTAAAAAGATGTGATGAAAATACGATTGGTGTTGCAGCAATATTAGGGACAACATTTACCGGTGAATATGAGCCCATTAAAAAAATAGATGATGCCCTCGATACATTTAATAAAAAAACAGGATACGATATACCTCTTCATGTTGATGCTGCAAGCGGAGGATTTATAGCTCCGTTCCTGCAGCCAAAACTTCAATGGGATTTTCGTTTAAAATGGGTTAAGTCAATCAATGTATCGGGACATAAATACGGTTTAGTGTATCCCGGTGTTGGTTGGGCTCTCTGGCGTGATAAAGCGGAGCTTCCGGAAGATCTTGTGTTTCATGTGAATTATCTTGGTGGTGATATGCCGACATTTGCGTTAAATTTTTCCAGACCGGGAAATCAAATCGTAGCTCAATACTACAATTTTTTGCGGTTAGGATTTGACGGGTATAAACGCATACAACAAGCGTCTCAAGACGTAGCGGTGTATTTATCGGGTAAAATTGAAAAACTTGGACCGTTTGAGTGTCTCACACGCGGTAAAGATATACCGGTTTTTGCATTTAAGATCAAAGACAAGGCAAAAGTAAATTATACGGTTTTTGATATATCAGAGATGTTGCGGCATCGTGGCTGGCTTGTCCCGGCATATACGTTGCCTGAAAATTGTGAGGATATGGCAGTGTTGCGTATTGTTGTTAAAGAAGGGTTTAGCCGTGATATGGCAGAGCTTTTACTTGAAGATATTAACCGTATTCTTGACCATTACAAAAACCAACCAGGGTATAAACCAACAACGAGAAAGACAAAAGGAAAAATACGCTGTTAAAGAGTAGTGTAATGAATAGTAAGGAGGGTGTATGAAAAAGTTAGTATTATTGTCTTCTTTATTTGTCTTGATGCTGTGCGGTTCTGCATATGCCTTTGGGCCAATACCACGTGTTGGAGCTGAAAATCAGGCGTTTCAAAAAAATTATGAGTTAAGACGGGAGAAAGAAAAAAGCAAGCCTTCTATTGAAATCCTGGATGAGAAGGAAGGTGCTGAGCCGAGAAACACCCTGTTTCAGCCAAATCGCGAAGAAAAACCAACGTCAGAGAAAAAGGCTGAGTAATAATGAATTCTTTTAAATGGTTTAAAGAGTATTATGTAACGATTCAACGTAGTCTGACACAGCACATGATACTTTTGATACTACTTGCATCAGGTGCGATATTTGCCACGAGCTATTTTTATGGTTCACGCATCGCTATTACTCATTTTTCTCAAAGTCACATAAAAAGTTCTCTAGATCAAACCGAAGCCGAGCTTAATCAATTATTTGATTCTGTGAAAAGGAATCTCTTTGTTGCTCGTGATTGGGCTCAAGAAGGGTTATTGGATCACAGTGATCCAAAAGCGCTCAACCTCTTGTTAATCCCTTTGCTGAAAGAAAACCCAAATGTATCTTCCATACTGTTTGCAGATGTAAAAGGAATAGAGTATTTGCTGCTCCGCGCAGATAAACTGTGGAAGAATCGCCTTACGAACATCCCAGAGAGAGGACAGCGAACACAATGGATGAGCTGGAAAGATGCTCAGACGTTACTTGATAAATGGGAAAAAGTTTTAGATTATGATCCTCGAAAACGACCATGGTTTAAGGGCGCATTGACTCTTACTGATGAAAATGAGATATATTGGACTGAGCCATATACTTTTTTCACTACACAAGAACCAGGTATTACAGCATCAACAATAGTGGGAGATGCGGATATTCAATATGTGGTGGCATATGATGTTCTGCTGCTTGATATATCAAAATTTACGACACAGTTTGCCATTAGCAAGCACGGTATGGCTTTTGTTACTACCGAAGACGGTAAAGTTATCGGTCTACCAAAAAGTGAACGTTTTGTTACTGATACACAGATAAAGCAGAAAGTATTCACGTCGTACCAGTCACTCGGTATAATGCCGCTCAAGAATCTTTTTGAAGCGCAACAAAAGCTTTTGCCGGCAGAGAAGGTTAAGCCATTTCATTTTACCAGCGAAGATGTGTCGTGGTGGGGCGGGAGCCGGGTATTTACCGTTGGGAATCTCAGGCTATTAATCGGTGTTGCTATGCCTGAAAAAGATATTTTGCCTTGGCTCTACAAACAGAGGATTATTATATTATTTATTATTGTTGTGACTATTGTCTTAGCAATATTTTTGGCCCGTTATGTTGCCCGTAATTACAGTCGGCCTCTTGAAATACTCGCCCAGGAGGCACGGCGTATCCGTGACCTTGATCTCGATAAAGATATGGCGCACATTAATACTCGTATTGTAGAGGTGAAGGAGCTCGTTGATACGCAGGCTCAGATGCTTTCAGCGCTACAATCTTTTTCAAAGTATGTTCCTCTTGAAGTGGTTAAACAACTAGTGAAAAAGGGTGAAGTTGCAAAAATAGGGGGTACCACAGAGGAGTTGACAGTACTCTTTACGGATATACAGGGATTTACCTCAATAGCTGAACAGATGTCTCCTGAAGGTATAACATCTCTCATGGAAGAATATTTTGAAAGCATGATCGAAGTGTTACGAAAACATAACGCGACAATCGATAAGTTTATAGGGGATGCCATAGTTGCTTTTTGGGGTGCGCCGCTTCCGGATATTCATCATGCACAGCACGCGGTATGCGCAGTATTGAACTGTCTTAAAGAATTAGAAGCTAATAATGTACGCTGGGTGCAAAAGGGGTTGCCGGCTTTGCCTACACGATTTGGTCTTGCAACAGGATCGATGACGGTCGGAAATGTTGGGGCACGTTCACGTTTAAGTTATACCGTTTTGGGTGATACGGTTAATTTATCAAGCCGTATTGAAGGATTGAATCGTTTTTATGGAACAGGCGCTCTTGCAGCAGAAACGGTAAAAAATAAGACAGGCGAAGAGTATGTCTGGAGATTGGTTGATACCGTTAACGTAAAAGGGAAAAAGAATGCGGTGAAAATATATGAGCCTATTGGTAGATCAGGCGACGTGTCCGAGGAGAGAATAGTATCTGTAAAGAAATATGAAGAAGCTTTGAGAATGTATTCTGATAAAAAATTTAAGAAAGCATCTGTTGTATTAGAAGAATTAATAAACAAAACCCCGAGTGATTCAGCGACAAAACGATTACTGCATTTATGTAGGCAATATCTTACCAATCCTCCGGACGATTCATGGTCCGGCATTACGCAATACAAAGATAAATAGTAATCTCCATGATTCGTTAGGGCTGATGAAATCAACTATATCGCAACATCTGGGGATTTTAAGAGCACAGGGAATTATTCATCCACAGAAAAATGGTGTTAGAACATGTTATAAAGTGGTGGATAAAAGGGTTCAAAAACTTTTAATACTTCTTCAAAAGGAGGTTGCAAAATGAAAAAAGTAATAATCGGTCTTGTTTTTGGTTTTGTTATTGGTATAGCTGTATGTGTAGGCGCGTCAGTTGTTTTAGTGCCTAAATATGTGCTTTTAGTAAAGGAAAGTAAATACACGATAGATGAAACGATTAAACATTTAGCGAAGGCGATAGAAAAAGAAAAATGGCATGTCCTTGTTGAGAGTGACGTTAATGAGTCATTATCTAGAGCTGGGGTGAAGTTAAAGCCAAAAATAAAGATAATTAAATTTAGCAAAGCGGAATATGCAAAAGAAATATTAGAAGATCATAGAGAATTAGCATGTATGATGCCGCCTTCTATTGCTGTTTATGAGGGGGAAGATGGTAAGGTATATATTTCCAAAATGAATATGGGTCTAATAGCGAAGATATATGGCGGTGTTGTAAATAAGATTATGGGAGAGAAAATTTCCGTAGATGAAAACAGAATTATTAGTGCTGTTGTTAAGAGAGAAGAATGTAACGTGATCTGTGGAAAAGTGGGGCATGAAAACAAATAATATAGCACATTACGTGGTGTTTTATCCGAAAATATTACAGGGGCATTGATTGCGATTACCATATTTTTAGGAGCTATTGTCTCTTTAATTAAGATTGATACTGTTTCTTAAAGATACCTTTCACCAAGTATGAAACTTTACTGTATGACATACACTGACGTTGTAAGAGAGTGGTTAAAAAACTTATTGACATATATATCGTTATATCGTAATATAACAATATAACGATAGAAGGAGCAAATATGAACTACGAAAAAAAGAGTGAACTCTTAAAGGCGTTAGGGCATCCTGTGCGGTTGCGTATAGCATGCGGTTTACTGAAGCATGAATGTAACGTTAATAAGATTGTCGATTCGTTAGGACTGCCGCAATCAACGGTATCACAGCATCTGGGAATACTAAGATCGCAGGGAATAATTCATTCACACAAAGATGGAGTGAGAACATGTTATAAAGTTATTGATAAAAATATCAAAAAACTGTTACGCGTAATAGAGAGTGAGGTAGATGTATGAAAAAATATATTGGTGGAGTAGTTGTCGGAATGATTGTATGCGGCATTTCAGTGTTTGTTCTGATGCCGAGACTCATGATCGTTGTTAAGGAAAGCAACTATACGGTAGACGAAACCGTAAAGCGATTAAAAGAAAAACAGTGCGGTGCAATTTGCGGAAAGGTGAATTATGAAAGGGAATAAAGTAACAGAATATGCATTGATGCATCCAAAACTTATTATCGGGATAATGATTGCGCTGACACTGGTTCTTGGCGCGCTTATACCGATGATTAAAATTGATACTGATCCTGAAAACATGCTTTCGAAAAATGAAGCGGTACGTGTTTTTCACGACAAGATGAAAAAGGAGTTTGCGTTTCATGATATGGTAGTTCTGGGTATTGTTAATGAAAAGAATCCTAACGGTGTTTTTAATCCTGATTCGCTTAAAAAAATATACGAGTTAACCGAATATACAAAAACACTCAGGTGGCAGGATAAAGATGATCCTGAAAAACAAGCAGGTGTAATCGAGGTAGATCTTATAGCTCCTTCTACTGTCGATAACATAGAGCAAGGTGGGCTCGGTGTTGTTAACTTCAGCTGGTTGATGAAAGAACCGCCTGACACGCAAGTTGATGCGCTGCTTATACGTGACCGTGCTCAAAGAATACCGTTTCTTAAAGATACGTTACTTTCAGATGACGGGAAAGCACTGTGCCTCTATATTCCTCTTACATCAAAAGATCTCAGTCATAAGGTGTATACAAGCCTGAAAAAGAAAATCGGAACATTAAACGGTGATGAACAATATTATATTACCGGGCTTCCTGTCGCAGAGGATACCTTTGGTGTGGAAATGTTCGTGCAGATGGCAGTATCGGCACCGCTTGCCATGTTTGTTATCTTTCTTTTGATGCTGTATTTCTTTCGCAAACTGGTGCTTATTATCTCTCCGATGATAGTTGCCATGGTCTCTGTGATATGGACAATGGGGCTTTTGATCGGTACGGGAAACACGGTCCACATAATGAGCTCAATGATACCAATATTTATAATGCCGATTGCGGTACTTGATTCGATACATATTTTATCAGAGTTCTTTGAGCGGTATCAGCAGTATAAAGATCGTAAAGATACTATACGGGTTGTTATGAAAGATCTTTTCAAACCAATGTTGTATACATCTCTAACATCTGCCGCAGGTTTTGGTTCACTTGCCTTGACCCCTATCCCGCCGGTGCAGGTGTTTGGAGTATTCATAGCAATCGGTGTTATGTCCGCATGGGTGCTTACAATCATCTTTATTCCGGCATATATAATGCTTTTACCGAAAAAATCGCTGGAAAACTTTGGGGCGACGCATCATGAAACTGGTGTCCCAAACACGTTTATTGGAAAATTGATGTTTGGTATGTCGTATTTCACGTTTAAAAGGGCAAAACTCATTATTGTCATGTCGTTAGTACTCTGTGTAATAGCGATTTATGGTATCAGTAAAATTCAGATCAATGATAATCCTATTCGTTGGTTTACTCCATCACATCCGATACGTGTGGCGGACCGTGTGTTAAATCATCATTTTGGCGGTACATATATGTCATATTTAACGCTTCAGTCCGATCAAAAAGATGTACCTTTGCATACGTTTATAGATGAATTATTGGAACGTGTAAAGAATGATGATGTCAATAGTGCGATCTACGACCAATTTAAAGATGAAGCCGAAAAGAATAAAGGTCAAGAATTGACCAAAGAACGGTTTTTAGAAAACATGACCGAATCTTGTGAAAAGAAGATAGATTCTGCCGGTGAGGATACCATAGATCAATGGGAAGATCTGGCTTATTTTGTTGATAAGGAAAAACAGCGTGGACAGGTGTTTAAAGATCCTAGAGTATTAAACTATATAACGGATCTTCAAAAAGCACTTCTGAAAACAGGTTTTGTTGGTAAATCTAATTCCCTTTCAGATATCGTAAAAACGGTACACAGGGAGCTCCTTTTAGGTAAAGACGAAGAGTTTCGCATACCTGATACGAGTGATGCGGTTGCGCAATGTTTGCTGACATTTCAAAATAGTCACCGGCCGCATGATCTGTGGCATTTTGTATCAACAGACTATAAAAAAACTGCTTTGTGGATACAGCTGAAAAGCGGTGATAATAAAGATATGTCGCAGATGGTTGATTATATAGATCAGTATATAAAGACACACAAGCCGCCGGTACCGTTATCATTTAATTGGTTTGGTCTTACCTATATTAATGTTGTATGGCAGCAGAAGATGGTTAGTGGTATGATGCAGGCTTTTATTGGCAGTTTTCTCGTAGTATTTTTGATGATGACCTTTCTCTTCAGGTCAGCGTTATGGGGCTTTTTATGTATGATTCCCTTAACGGTTACGATCGGTTTTATTTATGGCGCGATCGGTCTTGTAGGTAAAGATTATGATATGCCTATAGCGGTATTGTCTTCACTGACACTGGGGCTGGCAGTGGACTTTTCTATCCACTTTTTGTCCCGTGCACGGGTAATGTATGAAGAATTTGGCAGCTGGAAAAAAACGGTGACAAAAGTATTTGGTGAACCGGCAAGAGCTATTGCACGAAACGTTATAGTTATTGCAGTCGGGTTTTTACCTCTTCTTGCGGCACCGTTGATGCCGTATAAAACTGTAGGGGTGTTTTTGGCGGCAATATTAGCTGTATCGGGTATCGCTACTTTGGTTATTTTGCCCGCTATGATTAAAGTATTGGAAAAATATTTATTCGGTAAAGATATGTCACAAGTAAAACTTGCGTGTAACTGTGCTACGTGTGGTATTATGATCGCTTCACTCATAGTATTTGTAGCGCTTAATATCCATCAATTTGCGGGAATACCATGGAGCAGTCTTATGTGGTATGTTGTACCGAGTTTTATACTAGTGCCGTTTGGGTGCTGTTTAATGCGCAGGAGATGCAAAACCGATACAATTGAAAACAAAGGAGAGAAGTCATGAAAAAGATTTTATTAATGATGGTTGGGATTATATGTCTTACGTTTTTTACGAATGTATCGTATGCCGTTACCGTTGATGAAATAGTTGATAAAGCAAATAAAATGGCGTTTTATCAGGGAAAAGACGGTAAAGCGCGCGTTGAGATGACTATTACTGACAATCAGGGGAGGACTCGTATGCGTGAGTTCACCATATTGCGCTTAGATAAAGAAGACGGCGGTGAACAGAAGTTTTACGTTCATTTTAAAAAACCGGCGGATGTACGCAACATGGTATTTATGGTATGGAAACATATTGGTAGTGACGACGACAGGTGGCTTTATCTACCGGCGCTTGACCTTGTAAGAAGGATATCGGCAAATGATGAAAGAACAAGCTTTGCGGGATCAGATTTCCTGTATGAAGATGTTTCCGGTCGCGGAATAGAAGAAGATACGCATGAGCTTATTGAAGAAACCGATAAATATTATATCTTGAATAATGTGCCTAAAGAAAAAAGTGCGGTAGAGTTTGCCTCATACAAGGTATGGGTGGACAAAAAGAATTTCCTACCGACAAAAATTGAGTATTATGATCAGGGCGGGAACAAATACCGTATTATTGAAGCTTTGGAGGTCAAAGATATACAAGGATATCCTACGGTAGTGAAATCAAAGGTGTCTAATCTTAAGACTGGTGGCAATACTGTTTCAGAATTCAAGAAAGTGCAATATGATGTTGGTCTTGGAGATGATGTTTTTACTGAGCGGTATTTACGAAGAGCACCGCGAAAATGGGTGCGTTAGAAAATGGGGCTGAAGATAAAAAAGAGTGTATATTGCTTAATCGTTGTGGCGTTTTCTGGGTTGGTTATTTCTCAAGGTGTATCAGCTGAGGAAATAGATAAAAGCCCTTCGTTTGTAACAACAATGCAAGAATATTATCAGGAACATTTTACGCCGATAAAAGGTTTTCTCGAAGGTAATTACGGTCAGCGGCTCACGCCAAAATCAAATACGAAACATTCAGTATTTAATATGGCTGAGCAGCGTCTACAGCTTGAGACAGCATATTATCCGCATTTCCCCGGGTTTCTTGAAGATTGGGCAACCGAGTTAAAATATCGTGGAGAACTGTTAGTGGATGAGTACGTTGGAAATATCTCGTACAATACACGTGAGTTTAGTTTGTTTACAAACCCGATGGAGTTTTTTGATGTCAAGGCTGGCCGGCAGATCCTTACTTGGGGGGTTGGGGACTATATCTTTATTAATGATATGTTCCCAAAAGATTACATATCTTTTTTTATCGGTAGGGACGATGAATATCTAAAAGTACCGTCTGACGCGGTGAAGACATCTTTTTATACACCGATAGTCAATATTGATGCGGTTTTTATCCCGTGGTTTCAGCCGAATATTGTCATGAGCGGTGACCGGTTATCATTTTATGATCCATATAAAGGAAGAATCACAGGTCAGGAATCTGAGCGATACTTACGCAAACCTCCTCATCAGTTTGAGCAGACAGAAATAGCTCTGCGACTTTTTAGAACTGTCGATCGGTATGAACTGGCAGGGTATTTCTTCCGGGGTTTTTATAAAAATCCCAGAGGATTTAAGAATAATAAGGATGAACAGTATTATCCGCCGGTATTGGTGTTTGGTGGCAGTGCGCGTGGACCACTTTTTAACGGTATAGTAAGTACAGAAGTTGGGTATAAATACAGTCTTGATAATAAGGACGGCACAAACAGAATGCTTGAGAACTCATCGGTACAATATCTGGTGGGGTACGCACAAGATCTGAAAAACGATATTAATATCGTTTTTCAGTATTACGTAGAGCAAATGCTGGAATACAGCAGATTTAAGAGAAGTCTGATGCCGGGAGATTATAAACGCGATCATTTTAAGCAGCTTCTGACATTTTCGTTCAGGAAAGATTTTTTCCAGCAGACATTACATGTTAATTCATTTATATTTTTCTCACCGACAGATGTGGATACCTATTGGCGCCCTTCGGTAACCTATGACATTAATGACCGGCTGAAAGCGACACTCGGAGCAAATCTTTTTTGGGGAGAGAACGATTACACAGAGTTTGGTCAGGCAGAAGAAAACAAGAACATATATGTACGCGTAAGGTATAGCTTCTAGGAACTTCGTTCCCTTTATTTAAATAACCACTAGAAATAGGGACAGTGCCTATTTCTAAGCATTTTAATTATTATTACGAGAAAGGAACACATATGATAGAAAGATTATTGAGGGGTATCTCAGGAGGTCTTATTCTTATCAGTTTAGCCTTAGCGTATTTTGTGAGTATTTGGTGGCTTTTATTTACCGCTTTTATCGGAGTGAATCTCTTGCAATCAGCATTTACTAACTGGTGTCCGATGATAACCATCCTTAAAAAATTAGGGATGCGTTAAACAGCGATAGCTTTTGCATCGCCCCGATTTATCGGGGCGGTGCAAGTAGTATGACAGTCCCTATTTAAATCTAATGTGTGTTGAACGTTTTTGCCAGCTTGGTTCAACTTTTACGTGAGAGATCTTTTCTGAATAAGGGATTTCTGTTTTAAAAAAAGTGTACTGTTCAGGCCTGAGATTGCGTGGCGATGTAGTAAAATAAGTCTGTTCCAATAAATTGTTATCTTTATCATAGAACTGCACGGTGAGCTTGACGTCTTTTGCGACTTCTAATCCCATGTTTTCAACCATACCCTTAACGATAAAGGTGTCTCCCTGACGGTAATTATATTCTTCTAAGACCTTTATTATAGCCGAATTAATTTCATTATAAGTGCTTCCTAGATTTTGTGCATATACTAATCGTGCAAGTATTTTTAGTGTGGGGTCAAACTGGCCCGCATTCCAAAATGCTTCTTTAGCCTTGTCAAGTTGTCTGGAATGATAATAGGCTTTACCTAACCTGAAGTATGGTAAAGCCTTTTTGGGATTTTCGTAAACTAATTTGGAAAGATATTGTATAGCATCAGAATAGTTGTTTTCACGCAATTTAAACAGTCCGTAATCATAGAGCGCTTCTTTGTTATCAGGTTCTATCTCTAATATGGTGTCTAATGATGCGTATGCGCTATCAATATCACCATTGTAATAGTATGCGTTTGCTATGAACAGCAACGTGTTTATGCGTATTGCGGTATCGGCAGTATTCAGCGTAAGCGCTTTTTTGAGTGTATCTATACATTTGCTGAAATCGCCTTTTTTATAATACAATGTTCCTAATCTTTTATAACCGTTGATGTTTTCAGGAAAAAGTTCACACAATTTCTTATAGTTTTCCTCAGCCGCATTCCAGTCTTTGAGTTTTTCATTGCAGACACCCATATAAAACAAGCCGATCGGTGAATCAGGTTTAATATCTGATATTTCTGTAGCGTATTGTAATGCCTCCTTATAATAGGAGTCTTTATTTAGTGCTATGATCAATTTTTCGTACGTTACAGGATTATCAGGATTTTCGTTAACTACTTCCTGTAATCTTTTAATTTCAGGGGAATAGTCCGGACCTTTAGCGCAGGAGTAACAGATCAGAGAAGCTGCAAGAAATATACATGCTACAGAGATAAATCTAGATGTGTGCATAATACCCCCATTGTTTTATGTTTTGACAGGGTAAATAAACTAAACATAAATATACCATATCAAGAATAATAGTCCATGCAAAACAGATATGGTCTCAAAAAAGGGGATCGCTCCCATTTAGTTGAAAAATGACATTCTTTACTTGCCAAAGTGAAAAAATTTAGATATAATCACTAAAGTCCAAGGGGATATGTAGCCAAACAAGGTTTTATAAGGGGTAGTTTTGAGTAAATTTTCATTTGATGCAGTAGTGTTTGATCTTGATGGTGTCATTACAACCACTGCAAAGGTCCATGCGACCTCTTGGAAGATGGTTTTTGACGAATATCTCCATTTCAGAGAAGAGAAATATAATGAACCGTATAAAGAGTTCACGATTGACGGTGACTATCTCCAGTTTGTTGATGGTAAACCCCGCTATGATGGCGTTAAAAGCTTCTTAAAATCAAGAAATATTAGAATTCCTTTCGGCGCAATGACTGATCCGTCTGATAGGGAAACGGTATGCGGGATAGGAAATAAAAAGAATGACACTTTTCGTACAGCACTTGATAAAGAAGGTGCTGATGTCTATCCTTCTACGATAGCATTTATCAATTCTTTACATGAAAAAGGTATTAAAGTAGGAGTTGCCTCATCGTCACGCAATTGTCTTCCCATACTCCAAAATGCGGGTATAGAACACCTCTTTGAAACACGTGTTGATGGGGAGGTATCACTTAAGCTTCATCTTAATGGAAAACCTGAACCGGACATATTTGTTTTAGCGGCAAAACAGTTGGGGACGATTCCCGCACGGGCAGTTGTGGTAGAAGACGCTAGCTCTGGAGTGCGTGCCGGTAGGAACGGTGGGTTTGGTTTGGTTTTAGGTATTGCCAGAAAAGATAATGTAGCAGAGCTTAACCGTAATGGTGCAGACGTTGTTGTGTGTGATATGGAGGGAGTGACGTTAGGATGTGTCGAAGAGTGGTTTCATAAAACTGCTCGGCCACTTTCTTCTTCGTGGGATACTCGGGGCTCACAAAGAGACCTTGTTGGCATGGAATCAGAAATGAAATGCGTAGGGACAATCAACCCCTGTTATTTTAGGCCGGCCAAATGGGCTTTTTTTGGTAAGAAAAAACCGGTCATTTTTCTTGATTATGACGGGACACTTACCCCGATCGTTGAAAGACCAGAGCTCGCGGTGATATCTGAGGATATGCGCCAAACCGTAAAACAACTTGCCGAAAAGTATACCGTTGCTATCGTTAGTGGCCGAATGAGAGAAGATGTACAGAATCTACTGGGTATCGAAAATATATTCTATGCAGGCAGTCATGGTTTTGATATTGCTGGTCCTGGTTTTTCAATGGTACAGCATGAAGCCGAAAAAACGATTCACATTGTCGATAAAGTTATAGTCCATCTCAAAAAAGAGCTTGGAACCATTGATGGAGTGATTATTGAAGAGAAAAAATTCTCTGTAGCAGTGCATTATCGGTTAGTCGATGAAAAACATTTACCGCAGATCATCCGTGTTGTTGAAGAAGTAGTAAAGAGTGAGCATTCTCTGCGGCTTATGAACGGTAAAAAAGTATTTGAGATTTTGCCTAACATTGAATGGGATAAGGGTAAAGCTATTCGGTGGATAATGAGCGCATTAAAGATTACGTGGTTGAAATCATCTGTGATATATATCGGTGATGATGTAACTGATGAAAACGCATTTCGATTTATTCGTACACGGGGCACAGGAATACTCGTTGATGAATCAACGAGACCGTCAGCTGCAGATTTTCAAGTATCAATACCTGATGAGGTAAAGACCCTTTTTGAAAAAATCATTTCAAGCTCTTAACCAAAAAAAGTCAAAAGATACTTCCTGTTGGAAACTTACGTATAATCATTTCGATCCTGTTCAGGAAGGGTTACGGGAATCACTGTGCACTCTTGGGAACGGGTATTTTGGTGTACGCGGCGCTGTGATTGAAACACCTGCGACCCGTATTAATTATCCCGGAATGTATATGGCCGGAGTGTTTAACAAGATCCCGACCCCTATAGCAGGCAAAAACATATATAACGAAGATTTTGTAAACTGCCCGAACTGGCTTATCCTCACATTTAAAGTCGGCACCGGTAACTGGAACAGAGTCTCTCTACGTGAAATCCTCTCATACGAACAAGTGCTCAATATGCAAAGCGGTATCCTCACCAGAAAGTATCGTATTCAAGACCAAGAAGGTCACAGGACAACAGTTGAGACACATGTTATTGCAAGTATGGCTGATCCGCATTGCGGGGCAATTAAATATACCATTATTCCCGAAAACTATGATGATACTGTAACGGTACGGTCGGTGCTTGATGGTACGGTACAAAATACTGGTGTTCCACGGTACAAAGAACTAAATTCTCAGCACCTCACACTCGATAAAATTGGTCGTATGGGAAAAAATGGCGTGTATCTTTCAGTGAAAACAAGTAGATCACGTGTCATAATCGTCCAGGCTTCAATTTTTCGTGTATTTAAAGGAGCAAGTGAGATTCATCCGGCGGTACACACAGAAATTATTCAGAAGAAAAAGATATGTCAGGAACTACACTTTCATGCCCAGAGGAAGAAAAAGTATACATTTGAAAAGAGTGTCTCAATATATACGTCACGAGACAAAAATATACGCAACCCGCTTAAAGCAGCATGTGATTCAGTAAAAAAAGCACCGCGATTTGACCAAGTATTTAATCAGCATAAAAAAACATGGCGAAAACTCTGGAAGATGTTTGATATCGAGATAAGCGGTGATACCTTTTCCGAAAGGGTGTTACGTCTCCATACATTTCATCTTTTACAAACCGCCTCCATACATAATCAGAATATAGATGCAGGACTTCCTGCACGAGGATTGCATGGCGAATCTTACCGGGGACATATTTTTTGGGATGAAATATTCGTTATGTCGTTTTTCTATCTCCAGGAACCGCTTATCGCAAAAGCGCTTTTGATGTATCGATATAATCGTTTACCGGAAGCACGGAAATATGCCGCGAAAAATAAATATAGAGGATCAATGTTTCCGTGGCAAAGCGGCTCAACAGGTGTTGAGGAAACACAAACTATACATTTAAATCCCATATCAGGTAAGTGGGGTCCCGACTTCAGTTGTATTCAGCGGCACATTTCCTTTGATATTGCTTATAATGTATGGCAATTCTGGAAACATACAAATGATATTGAATTTTTATATAAATATGGCGCTGAATTAATCCTATCAATAGCACAGTTTGGCGGAAGCCTTGCTTATTATGATAAAAAAGACGACGCGTATCATACAAAAGGTATTATGGGCCCGGACGAATTCCACGAACGCTTACCCTTATCATCAGAACCGGGGGTAAAAGATAATGCATATTCAAATATGATGATTGTCTGGACTTTGTTAAAAGCACAAGAAGTTTTACAAGTGTTATCTCCTAGTCAGCAAAGAAATATACTTAAGAAAGTAGGGGTAAACGAACAGGAGTTAAAACGATGGGATGATATTACCCGTAAAATGAATATCGTCATGAATGATGATAATATTATTAGCCAGTTTGACGGGTACTTTGACCTTAAGGAACTTGATTGGGAAAGCTATAGAACAAAATACGGAAATATTCATCGTATGGACAGAATTTTGAAATCTGAAGGAAAATCACCCGACGAGTATAAGTTAGCGAAACAGGCTGATGTTTTGATGCTTTTTTATCTCTTTCCTCTTGATGAAGTGAAAGAGTTGTTTGAACGGTTAGGCTATCAGATGAACATAAATATTCTCCGGAAGAATTATGATTATTATGAGAAGCGAACAAGTCACGGATCTACGCTCAGCATGATTGTGCATTGTTATATCGCCTATATGTTAGGTAGAGTTCGTGAAGGGTGGTCGTGGTATACCAATGTTCTCAAATCAGATTTGAATGATACACAGGGAGGAACCACTGCAGAAGGAATACATACGGGAGTTATGGGTGGATCAATTGATATAGCAATGCGCCGTTTCGCGGGAATTGATATACGGTACGATCACATAAAGGTTGATCCGCATCTTCCACGATTGTGGAACTCTGTCCGGGTGCAATTTATATTTAAGGGAACAGTATTTATTTTTACGGTGACAAAAAGTTCTCTTACAATAGAGATACGAAGCAAAAAAACAAAGAGAAAATCTTTCCCTCTTGAAGTACAGGGAAAAAGTTACCGTGTGTTGTATGGTGCGAAGCGTACGATACCTTTAAAAAAGAAGTAAAGGAGGGTGATTATATGACCCAGGAAAAAAGAGTCCTTATAGTTGATGGTGACGCAGTATTGTCTGAAGTGCTTGAAGCCCGGTTATTAAAAGAGGGGTATTTAGTCGATTTTGCACATAACGGCAAAGATGCTATTGATGTATTGAATTCTACCTGGATTGATTTGATTGTCATGGAAATTGATCTAGATGGTGATATGAACGGATTTCAGCTTTTTAAGATATTAAAAGAGGACAAGGATTTTCAACGTATACCGGTTATTGTTCAGACGAGTAAAGCTGCAATGCGGGAATCATTTGAAACGATGGGTGTTGACGAGTATTTTGTAAAGCCGTATTCAGTGAAACTGCTTATTGATGAAATAAAAGATATTTTAACAAAAAAGATTTTAGTTTTAGTGAGCGATAAAAAGTCTGCAGATGACATTATTAGTAATATTGATAAATACGGTTTTCAGATCGATCTAATGCACGATATACACACCTATAGTTATCATGCACTATCGTTCAGATATTGCATTGCCATTGTTCAGTATAAGATGAGTACCAATATGGATGACACCCCTATACACATTGTCCGCAGAGGTGTTAAAAATACTCAGGTGCCGGTCATTGTTTGTAGCGCATTAAAGAAAAGTGAGATGAATAAAAAAGAAGCGCAGGAAGCAAAAATTGTTAAAGGAAGATGCACCAAACTGCATGCATGCGAATTTATGTATAAAGACCACTTTAAGAAACAGTTTCATGAAGCAGCAGTAAAACATCTAAAAATGCATTGTATAAATCCTCTCGTCTAAAAGGAGGCAGGTATGGCACAGAATAGTACAAGTAAGTTGAAGGCATTTACACGGAAACTAAAAGCTGTTAAAGCAGGCGATATTATGACAAAACATGTCATAACGACTACTGAGGACGCGCATCTGGCAGATGTTGCCGAGATTATGTTAGAGTCACGCATAAGCGGTATGCCGGTTGTTAATAAGAAAGGCAAAGTAATCGGTATTATTACTGAGAACGATTTATTTGTTGTTATGGACATGATCAAATCCGGCGATGTTATGGAAAACGGAAAACTTGCGGTATCAAACCCCACGGTACGGTTTAGCATGTCTACAGAAATATCCCAGGTAAAGAAAACGACCTCATTAGATGAAATACTTGTTATAATGAAATTTCGCAACAAACATACTATACCGGTGTTTGATAAAGGAAGAATGGTTGGTGTGGTAGGTAGGCGCGATGTCTTTAAGAGCTTTTATAATATAGTTAAAGAACTTTATTTGTAGTAGTATTGTAAATAGTAAGGAGCCTCAGGTAATGGGAAACAGTGATAACAGAAATCCGAATTGTGCGTGCACCTATCCGGGCTGTCCGCGGCACGGTATTTGCCGCGAATGTGTAGCGTACCACCGAAAGAACGGTGAGCTTACCGCATGTTATTTTGATAAAGAAACCGAAAAAACGTATGACAGATCAATAGATAATTATATGCAAAACAGATAGATGAAACCTATCTATAAAGGGCTAAATAAAGGAGGCATAATGAACACTTTTTCAAAGATTGTATGTGTTGTTTCTTTAATGGGTATGATGTGTGTGGGATGTGCTCCGAAAGAAATTGGAAGCTATAAGGAATATCCTAATGCAGACAGAGCTACAGCAATGGAAGTGCAAGAAGATAAAAGTTTTCGTTTGCCGGCAGAAGCTGACGAAGGTTATGACGAAATCGGCACCCCTGAATGAAATTAAAAAGGGGACTGTCCCATTTATTTTGAATAAATAGGGACTGTCCCCTTTTTAAACTATCCTATTCTCTTACCGCCGCGGTGTACCATAGTAATCCTTCCTAGATTTTCTAGGAAAATCCTCAAAAATGGGATAGTTTCCCCTACGGGGACCAAATTCTTGGAAACGCTACCCGTTTCCTAAGGGCGGCTGGCAAAAGCCACTGTCTTTCGAGCCTCACAAACATATAGCCAAACAACCATATTTTTGATATATAGGAGTGTGGCACTCAAAAGAGAATGTCTTCAAATTTCTACAGTAAGCAATCTACATAGGCGTGGATAAAAAGGTAACGAGGAGGTTGTCATGCCCAGAAGAAGTGATATTCACAAAGTATTGATCATTGGATCAGGACCAATCGTCATTGGTCAGGCATGCGAGTTCGATTATTCGGGCACACAGGCATGTAAGGCATTAAAAAAAGAAGGGTACGAAATAGTACTCGTTAATTCAAATCCTGCAACAATCATGACCGATCCCGGAATGGCTGATAAGACTTATATTGAGCCTTTAAACGTTAAAAGTTTAGAGAAGATTATAGAAATAGAAAAACCTGATGCGTTATTGCCTAATCTTGGCGGGCAAACAGGATTAAATCTTTCATCAGACCTCAGTAAAGCGGGAATCCTTAAAAAACATGGAATAAAAATTATTGGTGTTCAGGCAGATGCCATTGAGCGTGGTGAAGACCGGCTCGCGTTTAAAGAGACAATGAATAAACTCGGTATACCTCTTCCCGCATCAGAAGTATGTCTTACCGTTGAAGAATGTGAAAAAGTTGCTGAGAAATTAAACTATCCGGTTGTGGTACGACCAGCATTTACTATGGGTGGTACCGGTGGTGGCCTTGTGTATAATGTTGAAGAATTACGCACAGTCGCAGCGCGCGGTTTAGCAGTAAGTCTTATCCATCAGGTACTGATTGAAGAATCTGTGCTTGGATGGGAAGAACTTGAGCTTGAAGTTGTTCGTGATGAGAAGAATCAGAAAATTACCGTTTGTTTTATTGAGAATATCGATGCGATGGGCGTTCATACCGGCGACAGTTTCTGTTGCGCCCCCATGTTAACCGTGCCGGAAGAATTGCAGAAGAAAATGCAGGATTATTCATATAAGATCGTAGAGGCGATCGGAGTTGTTGGCGGTACAAACGTTCAGTTTGCGCACAACAAACAGGATGATCGCTTAGTGGTTATCGAGATAAATCCGCGCACATCGCGTTCATCTGCACTGGCGTCGAAGGCAACAGGATTTCCTATTGCATTGGTTTCAACCAAGCTTGCTGCGGGTTTCACTATGGACGAGATACCGTATTGGAAAGAAGGGACACTCGAAAAATATGTTCCAAGCGGCGACTATGTTGTAATAAAGTTCGCACGATGGGCATTTGAGAAGTTCCCGCAAGCGAAAGATATCCTCGGGACACAGATGAAAGCCGTCGGCGAAGTAATGAGTATCGGCAAAACGTTTAAAGAAGCGTTTTTAAAAGCGATACGATCCTTGGAAATCGGTCAGTTCGGTCTTGGTTATGCGAAAAACTTTAATGAATTGTCTCTTGACCGTATCAAGCAGTTAATAAGTTATCCTTCAAGCCAACGCATTTTTCTTGTGTATGAAGCGCTCAGAAAAGGTATGACTGTAGATGAGCTTTACAGTATCACCTATATCGGTACATGGTTCTTAAATGAAATGAAAGAGCTTGTAGAGTACGAAGAGGAGATTCTTTCCACTTCATTTGACCAGGTACCCGATGATAAATTCCTTAAAGCGAAAGAATGGGGTTTTTCAGACAAGTATTTGGCAAAGATATTTAAGGTAGAAGAAAAAGCAGTGAGGCAAAGACGGGTGGCTCTCGGTAAGATAGCTCGTTACGAACCGGTACCGGTAAGTGGTGTCGAAAACGCGTACTATTATTATTCAACCTATACACCGGGAGAAGATCTTGTTCCGGTAACAAAGAACAAAAAGATAATGATACTTGGCGGAGGCCCGAACAGAATAGGGCAGGGCATTGAGTTTGATTATACCTGTGTCCACGCGGCATTTGCTTTGCGTGATGAAGGGTATGAGTCAATCATGATCAACTGTAATCCTGAAACAGTATCAACTGACTATGACACGTCAAACAAACTGTATTTTGAACCGCTTACGGTTGAGGATGTGCTAACGATATATGAAAAGGAAAAACCTGAAGGTGTTATTGTTCAGTTTGGCGGACAGACACCGCTTACAATAGCACAGGAATTAAAAGATAATGGTGTAAACGTGTTTGGTACAACACCGGAAAGCATTAATTTTGCGGAAGATCGTGAACGATTCAGAGAGAAGATGATCGAGCTTGGCGTTCTCCAGCCGGAGTCAGGTATAGCACGGTCACTCGATGAAGCGTTAGTCATATCTCGAAAGATCGGATATCCATTAATGGTTCGGCCGTCATTTGTGCTCGGCGGACGCGGTATGGAAATCATCTATGATGAAGAGAGACTCCGCAAATACGCACTTGAGGCAATAAATGTTAGTCCGGAATATCCAATGCTTATTGACCGATTTCTTGAAAAAGCGATGGAGGTAGAGGTTGACGCGTTATGTGACGGTAAAGAGACATTTGTTGCTGCTGTGATGGAACACATTGAGCATGCGGGTGTACACTCAGGTGATTCGGCATGTGTCATCCCGTCGCGAAACATTAAAGCAGAGCATTTGAAGATCATTGAGGATAATACCGCACAGATTGCAGAGGCGCTGAATGTAGTTGGTCTCATCAATATCCAGTATGCGATTTCCGATGATAAAGTATATATTCTTGAAGCAAATCCGCGTGCATCGCGTACAGTACCGTTAGTATCAAAGGTACGTGGAGTGCCGCTTGCGCGTGTCGCGACACAGCTCGTAATGGGTAAGAAAATAAAAGATTTCCCCGAGCTCAAACAGAGTAAGATGCAGTTTATCGGTGTGAAAGAAGCAGTGTTTCCGTTCAATATGTTCCCTGAAGTAGATCCTTTATTAGGCCCTGAAATGAGAGCAACGGGTGAAGTGATGGGAATGAGTGATAGTTTCGGTCTTGCGTTTTATAAGGCTCAGGAAGCGACGGGTGCGATTCTTCCGGTAAAAGGCACTGTGCTTTTAACTGTTTCAGACAGTGAAAAAGACACCTTAGAGCCAATAGCAGCTGAGCTGGTAAAATGTGGGTTTAATATTCTTGCAACTGAAAATACCTGTAAGTATCTTAAAGAAAAAGGTATTGAAGCTAAAGAGATCAAGAAACTGCATGAAGGAAGACCAAATATTGCAGATGCTATTACCAACGAAGAAATACAGCTTATCATCAATACGCCTGCCGGTAAAAGCAGCCAGTATGATGATAGCTATATCCGTATGATGGCAGTGCAGCGTAAAATACCGTATGTAACATCAATGGCAGCTGCACAAGCAACGGTAGAAGGTATTAAAGAAGAGTTAAAAGGTGAGATTGCACCAAAAGCTCTGCAAGACTATAAGCAGAAACTTGTCGCAGAAACAGTATAATTAGGTATCCTCACCGCGTAGGTGGCACGCAGTGACTCCTACGCGGTGGGTAGGGTATGATTAAATATTCTGTCCCCTTAATTGTTTCCGAAAAAGCACACTCCACAAAACAAACCAAACGATAAGTGCGACAATGCTTATTGCTAATACAAGATACGAGCCATGAATGATCGCAAGCGGTATAGCGATAGATGTCCACAAGCCGCCACCCATAAACGGTTCGTGCAGAAGTTGTTTGCACCCAAATGCAGTATACGCCGGTGTTTTGTGTTCGGGATCAACAATGCGCAGTAGAAGTAATCCTGTTGCGGTAACACCCATAGATTGTCCCATTTCGACTATGCCTCTTTCAAACCATGCGTCAGGAAGCATTCTTTTTGCGAGAACGAGTATGCAAAAAAGGTTCCAGCCGATACCCGCAACAACAACAAGTATAAGAGGTATCAACCCTTTCATTATAAGTGGGAGAGAAATAATCGATATTGCGGCAACAACAAGAAAATCGAGTGCAGTCGATGATATGCGTTCCATCAGCCCGTGATCGATAATATCGATCTTGATAATCTTTGAAATAAATATCTGAACAATGATTCCCCCCATCATACAGAGCGGGAACAGAGGAAACGCCTTAAAAAATTCGTTCTGTATAGGTGTAAGGAACAGAGAACCGATAAGAACGAGACCTACCTTAAGGACAAAACCAACAAAAATAGCGATACCGACAATAGCGATATGGAGTGCTAAGCTATCCATCGAGCTCGGTGTTGTTGTTTGTCGACCGGCGATAGGACGTTCATCAATATTATAGATCCCTTTTTTCTCACTTTCATTAAGCTCTTTTGTGCCGCATACATATTTTTTTCTTACTGCCCAGTTAATGAGAATGATACCGATTATGATAGCGGTTGTAATACCAAATGTCGCCGCCGCGAGGCAATAATCATCTCCAACAGTCCATTTCAGGAGATCAAACGTTGGTTTTAAACCTGCTGCGGTACCATGTCCGCCTTCAAATCCTACGGGGACAATGACGCCGAAATATTTTGGGACTAGAAAAAGTGGTGCGAGGACAGCTATAGAGATAAAAAGTGCAACGGCATACTGTCCCCACGCAACGATTTGTCCATACACAAGCTGTGGTCCGGCTTCTTTCCATATATAGCGAACCGAGGGGAGTGTCACACCTAAAAACAGTGTCGCAAAAACGATATTGATAAGAAATCCTGGTAAAAAACTCCATCCGGCGGTACAGGAAGCAGGGATATAGTTTTTAACAGTGTGTAGCAGTATAAGTCCTAGAATACCGCCTATGACAGAAGCGGGAAGAAACAAACGTTGAAATAATCCAACTTTTACCCGAAGAAATTTTCCGAGTGCTAACAATAAACAGAGACACGCAAATGATATAACAATAGTCATGAATGTATAATAACACATGAAAAAGGGGACTGTCCCCTTTTTTTCTAATCAATATGCGGAATTGCTCATATCTGCATAAAAAAAAGGGGGACGGCCCCTATTTATTGTGGTATCATATGTACAGAAAGTGTGAAAGATATGATAAAAAATAAGGCATTGTTGGCACAATTTGAAAAAGAGTTTATGAAGAAGCAAAAGCTCAGTATAACCGATAATTTTAGAATGGTAGATGCTTTGTATGATGAAGCACTAGCATTGGGTGCTTTTGGTAGGAAAAGTAATTTTCTTCAAGATATTGATATACCTATAAAAATTGCACGGGTGGTAAATAATGTTTCAGAAGCTCATTGAGAAAGTAGTAAACGAATTAGATAAGGGGACTGTCGCCTTATCTAGCTACAGGTGATATATGAGAGTGATAAAACATATTATATGTGCTGTTATTTTAGTATACATTTTTTGTGTAACGACATCTTGCGTGAGCAATCCCGCTCAGAGCGATTCAGAATACACATCTGTCCCTAATCATACCGCTACTGATACTGATTCTTTGCTCGATACGATCCAGCACCGCGCGTTTGATTTCTTCTGGAATGAAGCTAATACATCTAACGGGCTTGTAAAGGATCGTGCGAACAATTTTAAGCGTGATGATTATCAGATTTCCAGTATTGCTTCTGTAGGTTTTGGTCTTGCAGCACTTCCCGTTGCGGTTGAACGCGGGTGGGTAAGTAGGGATAAGGCACTTAAACGTGCCACTAACACCCTGCGTTTTTTTGCTCGTGAAGCCGAGCATAAAAAAGGTTTTTTCTATCATTTTCTTGGTATGACCTCTGGAAAACGTGTCTCAGATACCGAAATATCATCTATTGATACAGCGATCTTACTAGCAGGTGCCGTTACTGCTCGTGAATACTTCAAAGATCCAAAAATAACTGAGTATGTAAAAGAGATTTATGACCGTATAGATTTTCAGTGGATGATGAATAAGGGTAAAACGTTTAGTATGGGATGGAAACCGGCGTCTGGTTTTATAAAAGAGCGCTGGTCCGATTATAATGAAGGGATACTTTTAGTTCTTCTTGCGATAGGTGCCGATGGAAATGCGATATCAAGTCAGTCATGGAACGATATTTTTAGAAAAAAAGGTGTTTATAAAGGTATAACGATTATACAGTCACCGCCGCTTTTCACGCATCAGTATCCGCAGTTGTTTTTTGATCTGCGTGACAAACATGATGAGTATGCCGACTATTTTAAGAATTCGGTTAATGTAACAAAGTGTAATTATTTTTTCTGCATGAATCATGCCCAGCAATATAAAACGTTTGAAAAAGGTTACTGGGGGTTAACTGCCTGTGATGGACCTCTCGGATATAAAGCCTATGGCGCAAAACCCGGAGCGGCGGTATACGACGGAACAGTAGCGCCAACGGCAGCTCTTACTTCGATTATGTTTACGCCTGAGCTTTCAATTAAGTTTATGAAGAAACTGTATGTACATGAAAAAGGATGGTTGTGGGGAAGGTACGGATTTGTAGACGCGTTTAATCTTGATTCGCATTGGAAAAGTCCTGATGTTATCGGGATCGATCAGGGAGCGATCCTGCTCGGAATCGAAAATTACCGTACGGGTCTTATCTGGAAACTATTTTCTCAGTCACCGGAATCGATACGTGCTCTTGAAAAGATCGGGTTTAAGCCGGGAACCAAAGAAATTACTTTACCTGTACCTCCTGAATATACGGCAGTTGAGAAAAACGAAGTTTTTTCATGGGATGGTGTTCAACAGATCGATTTGAGCAGTAGGCGTTTACGTGAGGTGGGTGAGATTGATAAGGAGGGTGATCTGTACGCTTCGATACAGTTTGCATGGGACAGTACGTATCTTTACTTTAAAATTATGGTTAGGGATGATTCTCTCGTCACCAAAAATGACGGAGACAAAATTTATAATGATGATTGCTTAGAATTGTTTGTTAACCCTGAAGGTGGCTCCCTGGAATGGGGTAATGTGAAGGATTTTCAAATAGGGTTCAGTCCGGATGGTATGTTAGAAAAAGTAAAGGTGTGGTCGTGGTTTCAAAATCAGGATCCAACGGAAAACGATAATATCGTAACAGATATCATCCAGTCAGATGATGGATATAGCATTGATGGAAAAGTTACCTGGAAATATCTGGGCATTATCCCTAAAAAAGGCAAGACTATACGTCTTTCACCCGCGTTTCATGACAGTGACAATGATAACACTCAAAGTAAGTATAACTGGTATTTCTTTCCTGTAGGGGAAGGGTACGAACTGGGCCGTATTACACTCGAATAATATTTTCTATAAAAAGCATATTTTTTTATTGACAAATGATACAAAAATAGTATCATTAAGCCATGAAACTAATAAATCGTGATACAGATTATGCAATACGCGCTTTGCTTTACATGGCACAGAAACCCGAGAGACTTGTCTCAGTTCAGGAGCTTGTTGATGAGGCTGGTGTTCCTAAAGCATTTTTAAGGAGAATCCTTCAGCAGTTAGGTAAAGCAGGTATTTTAAAATCCATAAAGGGCAAAGGCGGCGGTTTTACTTTGGCTGTATCTGCGAGGCGGATACGTCTTTCAAAAGTGATCGAAATATTACAGGGGAAAGTTTCTTTTAATAAATGTGTTTTAAAGAAAAAAATCTGTCCTAATAAAAAGACATGTCCATTACGTAAAAAGATACTCAAAATTGAAAAGAATGTTGTCGAAGAATTACAGGCTGTAACGATAGCATCACTAATTGAAGGGGATTAAATATGAAAAGAAAAATTATTCGGATCGATGAAGAAAAATGTAACGGATGCGCCCAATGTGCTAAGGGCTGTCCTGAAGGTGCTATTCAGATGATTAATGGCAAAGCAAAGCTTGTCAGTGAAATATATTGTGACGGATTAGGTGCCTGTATAGGTGATTGTCCGGTAGATGCTATTACTATAGAGGAGCGTGAAGCCGACCAGTATAGTGAACGTAAAACAATGGAAAATATTGCGGCTCAAGGAAATGATGTCATAAAAGCCCACCTAAAACATCTTAAAGATCATGGTGAGACGGTCTATTTCAACGAAGCTGTTACCTATTTAGAAGAGAAAGGAATAGATGTGCCTGAATATGAAAACAAAAATTCCGGTCATAGCGCATGTCCTGGGATTAAGACCATGGAATTTGATCCTCAAGCTCGGTCAAAGTCTGATGCGCCTGTCTCTACTCATTCTGAATTGACCCAGTGGCCAATACAGTTGCATTTGATTAATTCTAACGCGCCATATTTTCAGAATGCAGAGCTATTAGTTGCAGCTGACTGTGTAGCTTTTTCATATGGTAATTTCCATCAGAAATTTTTGAAGGGCAAAAAGCTTATAATGTTTTGCCCAAAACTTGATAGTGGTATTGATAGCTATATAGAGAAACTCACTGAGATCTTTAAAAACAATGAGATTAAATCTATAACGATTGCACATATGGAAGTGCCGTGTTGTTCCGGGACAATCAAGGTTGTTGAAGAAGCGCTAAAACGATCCGGTAAAAATGTTATTATAAAGGAATATAATGTATCATTAAAAGGTGAAATAATCTAAAGGAGGATTTTTTATGGATATGTATTGCAGACAATGTGAACAAACGGCTCAAACGAAAGCGTGTACCGTTCAGGGCGTGTGTGGGAAGTCTCCGGAAGTGGCAGATCTTCAGGATCTTTTAATCCACGCGCTGATTGCTGTTAGTATATACGGTCAAAAAGCCCGTGAACTTGGCGTTACAGACAGTGATACTGATAAATATATAATTGAAGGGTTGTTTACAACTATTACGAATGTGAATTTTGATGAGAAGAGGCTTGAAAAGATGATTCTAGCCTCGGGAGCCGTAAAAGAAAATATCAAAAGGCTTTTTTTGGATGCATATAAAAGTAAGAACGGAAAAGAGTTTTCCGAATCGCTTCCTGAGATTGCTCAGTGGAGGCCGGCGTCAAACTTTCAAGAGATGATAAAACAAGGGGAATCTGCCAGAATTGATTCTCTTGCAAGCGATAATGAAGATATCCAAAGCTTAAAGGAAATACTTCTTTACGGCATGAAAGGAATTGCGGCATACGCTGACCATGCGCGTCTTCTTGCTATTGAGGATGAAGAAGTATCCGGATTCTTTTACAAAGGTTTATCCGCGCTTGCTGATACAACATTAGGTGCTGATGAGCTTGTTGCTCTCGTTATGGAATGCGGTAAGGCAAATCTCAAATGCATGGAAATCTTAGACGGCGCACACACCGGCCATTTCGGTCATCCTGTACCGACACAAGTATCGTGGGGAGTAAAAAAAGGTCCTGCAATCATTATTACCGGTCATGATCTTAAGGATCTTAAAGCGTTACTCGAGCAGACTGAAGGAAAAGGTATCAACATATATACTCACGGTGAGATGTTGCCCGCACATGGATATCCGGAACTGAAAAAACATGCGCATCTTGCAGGCCATTACGGCACAGCCTGGCAGAATCAGCAGAAAGAGTTTAAAGATGCTCCCGCGGCGATACTGTTTACTACAAACTGTATCCAGAAACCGCTTGATAGCTATAAAGACAATGTGTTTACGACAGGACTTGTTGCATGGCCTGATGTAAAACACGTTGATGAAACTAGCGGCGAAAAAGATTTTTCACCGGTGATCGAAAAAGCGATTGCACTTGGCGGTTTTTCAGAAGATGCAATAGAAAGAGAAATTACCGTCGGTTTTGGACATAATGCGGTTCTCGGTGTTGCCGGTAAGGTACTTGATCTTGTTGCGCAGAAAAAACTCAGCCATTTTTATCTTATTGGCGGTTGTGACGGTGCAAAACCTGGGAGAAATTATTTTACTGAATTTGCGCAAAAAGTTCCTAAAGACTGCATCATTTTGACATTAGCGTGCGGTAAGTTTAGGATCAATAAAGAAGATTACGGAACTATAGACGGTATACCTCGACTTTTAGATGTTGGGCAGTGTAACGATGCGTATTCGGCGATAAAGATCGCAAGTGCACTTGCAGATGCTCTAAAGTGCGGTGTGAATGATTTGCCATTATCGATGATAATCTCATGGTATGAGCAAAAAGCGGTATGCATTCTTCTTACGTTACTATATCTTGGCATTAAAAATATCAGGTTAGGGCCAACTCTCCCTGCATTTATTTCACCGAATGTACTGAATATTCTTGTTGAGAAATTCAGTATCAAGCCGATTGGTGAAGTCGATGCTGATATTCAAGATACACTCGCAGGTAATTAAGGTTAGTAAAAAGGCTATAGGGTAGCATTGAGTACGTATGAATGACTTGATCTCTATCCTATAGCCTTTTTTATTCCTCTTAATTCTCTTACAAAATACTTGTATTATTATGTAAGTATTTGTAAAATGAGCGGGTTATAATTCATTAACTATAGAGTAAGGGGAGAGGTATGTTTGTAATTGGTAATTTATTTTCAGCACTCGCGACCATTGTTGATATTGTACTGACTATTTTATATTGGCTGATACTGATTCGTACGCTTATTAGCTGGGTAAATCCTGATCCGTATAACGTAATAGTTCAGTATCTTAATAAGTTAACAGAACCAATCCTTAGGCCAATTAGGCGTTTGATTCCAATGAGTATAGGAATAGATATATCTCCTATCATTGCATTTCTTGCGATCATTTTAGTGAAATCATTTCTTGTAAAGACGTTAATGGACCTGAGTACGCGTTTACAATAAATAATATGGAGGAATGTGTATGGCTAAAAAGAAATCGTATTTTGCCACACCTGATCGTTCGCCAACGCAAACGCTTTCCCGTGAACATGATATCGTTGAATGTCATGAATTTTTCTCTAAAGCATCATGGTATTAAACAATAACCGTCAGATTGTTTACTGTAACAACATGCTGTTAATTTATATCGGTATTGCATTCGGTAAAGTGATTGGTAAACGGCCTGGTGAGTTGTTTGGCTGTGTTCATGCAACTGAAATGCCTGCAGGATGCGGTACATCGGTTTTTTGTACGGAATGCGGTGCGGTAAAATCGATTATTTCTGCACAGAATGGTAAGGTGTGGTTTGAATCAAGAGAAGGAAAAGGAACAACCTTTTTTGTAGAGCTAAAAGATTTGAAATAATTAAAGGAGGATACATATGATGCGATCAGGAAATCCTGCACTTATGGGTAATGCGTTTACCAGTGTGCGTGCAGACAGCGCGGCTAATGCTATGACTATTCAGGGCACGGTAAACCGTTCATTTATATTACTTGCGCTTGTTGTGTTTGGAGCGTCACTGGTATGGAAAAACCCTGCTTCAATGGCCCCGTACATATGGCCGGCACTTATTGGCGGTTTTATACTTGCTTTGGTAACAATATTCAAGAAAGAGTGGGCGCCCATCACTTCACCGATCTATTCTTTTGTTCAGGGATTATTTTTAGGATGTATATCAGCAATGTTTGAGAAGATGTATCCGGGGATTGTTGCTCAAGCGGTAGGATTAACGTTAGGGACACTTTTCTGTATGCTTTTTGCGTACAAGACACGTTTAATAAAAGTAACGGAGAATTTTAAACTTGGTGTGTTTGCTGCAACAGGCGGTATAGCGCTTTTTTATTTTGTTGCGATTATTCTCGGATTTTTTGGAGTGCAGGTGCCGCTTATACATCAAAGCGGGTGGATGGGTATTGGTTTTAGTTTGTTTGTTGTCGGCGTTGCTGCACTTAATCTCGTTATTGATTTTGATTATATCGAAAAAGGTGCCGAAGCGGGTGCTCCAAAATATATGGAATGGTACGGTGCATTTAGCATTATGGTCACTCTTATTTGGCTCTATCTTGAGATGCTGCGCCTTCTCGCAAAGATAAGAAGATAACTTAACATCAAGACTAGAGACCCCAGACCAGAGACTACAGACTGAAGACTAAAAACTAAGAACAATGAACGATCCCCTACGGGGACAATACCCAGAAAAATTTACTTGTAAATTTTATAGGTGTAAACTACGAACTACCAGAGGAATAGTATGAAGAAAACGATGCTGATAGTAAGTTGTATTATAAGTGTATTGATATTTACTCAAGTGTGTTATTCGCATTGTCAAATACCATGCGGGATATATGATGATGAAGCGCGTTTCGCGATGATTGCTGAAGACATTACCACTATTGAAAAGTCTATGAATGAAATCATTTCGTTATCTAAAAAGAAAGAAAAAAACTATAACCAAATTGTACGGTGGATAGAGAATAAAGAAGTGCATGCTGATAAGATAATGAATACGGTAACGTATTATTTCATGGCACAAAGAATTAAACCGGTTCCCTCTGAAGATGTTAAAGGATATAAACAATATCAGGATAAAATAACCGTTCTTCATCAAATGTTAGTCTATGCGATGGAATCAAAACAGACAACGGATCTTAAGAATGTGAAGAAACTACGGGAATTACTAAAACAATTTCACGAGCTCTATCATAAACATTCAAATGTAACGTAAAGTTGCTCAAAACCTCATAATCATGATTCGTTAGTGCTGTACGGCACGTGATTTAGGCAGTCTTGCTTTCCTTAGTCTCACTTTTTTCGAAATTTACGATCCCCCCAGATTTTCTCGTATAAATCCTTATCCGCCATTTTTGGAGACCTTGAGCCCTTGACAAACGTGAAGTTATGTGCTACACTATCATTGACAATTAACATTAGCGTAACAATTAGAGGTAAGGAGTCAGAAAATGAAACATGTAAATCTATTCATTAAGTGTATGTCGGTTTTTACCGCGGCTGTATTTTTATTGACATCTACCGCGTGGGCGGCGCCTCAAATGTTTTTGAATTCCGGTAAAAAAATGGTTAATAAAAACACGCTTGCGCCAAAGCCGGTGAATAAACAATTCTCTACGGAACAGTTAGCGGTAATATTGAATCAGGAGACTGATATGCTGGCTATTTTTGATACAGTATTTAGTGCTGTTCAGCATCTACTGGATGAAGGTAAGTCACTTAGTGAAGTCAATAAAGTAGTTGGATCTGATATCAAGGAAAAGGTTGACGAATATAATGATGAAAACAGAGTAGGTAAAAAGCGGATAAACGTGAGGGCTAAAGAGGTAAGGGTTATAGTTTCGAAAAAGAATAATAAGGATATTTATTATATTATTATTCCTTATGATATAGGAGGTAATTTGTTCTCTTATATTGTGAGGAATAAGGAAGCTCCTGTCGATGAAGAGGCAAATGAATTTTTGGAAAAGAACCTGCCGCTTTTAATTGAGTTCCAGAAAGCCAAACCGGGGTTTGAAGTTGAAATCAGAGACATTCCTGAAACTGCGCAGTTTATGCAATTGGTTGATGATCGAATAGCAAAGCTGAACAAAGATGAGATTATTAAACCGAAAGATGGTAAAAAGGGTGGAGGTTCAGGAAGAGCTGGAACGCTTTTTACCAAACGTGGGCCTGTGTTGGTTATGGGGGGTCAGGCACTCTTTTTATTTGCGATATTGCTTGCATTGGGTGGGTGTTTTGGCAAACATTACGCTCCGGAGATCAGTGTTGTCCGGCAAACGGCACCGGCAGTAATTGAGTTTCAGCCGATTGTTGTTACGAAAGATGATTTAGAACAAAAGGCAATAAGTTATTATAAGGCTAATTTTGGTTTTACTCGTAATGGTTATGAATATCCGGCATTTGGACCGAATGATTCAATGAAAATCATTGATACAATAGCAGCACCTAATAACAGTAATATATATTATATTCGCTCAGTAAAGGGCACTTACATGGGCTCGCAGTTATCCGATGTATGGATGTATAACGCTGTGACGAGAGAATTTATCAATCTTTTGCATCACTACAGACCTGACGGCATTACTGAAATTGCTGTATCAAATGACGGTTCTGTATTATATGCGGCAATACGAAATACTGCATGGGCGGATCAATATGGATATGTGTTGATAGATACTGCTACAGGTAATATTATAGAGGAAGAGTCCCCAGCTACGTCGGGATTCCGGTCATCATCAGAATATGGGTTCGACACATCTACAGGTACAGTAACAATTGCCAGTAATCTGCTTCTCCCCGGAGTAAAAAAAGCTGAACCAAGGAAAGACATCATAGCTAAGATGGAAGCCGGATATCTGCAGAAGGATTGCGGTGAAGAGGGGATATCGGGACTGAAGCTTGAAAATAAGACTATAGTATCAGATAAAACATTAAAAGCAGATGATGAATTAACGAAAAAGATAAAGAAGGTTGATGAAGCGGTTGAAAAATTGCTTAAGCCTGAAGCTATAAAAGGATTTATAAATGTGGATGAACTTCCTTCCGGTATGACTGTGGAGAAGTTAATAGGTGAAATGAAAGGCCTATTAAGCGGTAATACCATGGTAAATACTCCAGAAGGCAAAAGGCAGTTAGCAATAAGGTATTTAAAAGGATACACGGTGGGGGACAAGGTAATCTCGCACGCGGGAGTTAAATACGGCTGTGTGTATTTAGCGGAAGACATGGTGAGGAATTCAAATCCGGAGATAGTGGCAAAGATAGAATTACATGAATTATTGCATCATGTCCTTGGTGATTCAAATCACGTGATAATAAAAGAAGAGATGAAGGAAGAGCGTGACGCGGTTATATCCGATATGCTCACGCTAAGTAAAACTGCGAAATATATAAATAATAACCTGATAAAGGGCTTAACAGCAGAACAGGGGAAGGACGTAATCGCGAGTTTAGGTAAGGAATCAGCAAATCAGGATAAGCCGTCGATAATATACGTTACGGTAAGCCCCGATAACATGATGGGATTTAGAGAAGCGGTGATGAAACTCAAAAAGGAGAACCCGAACGCGAGGATAATACTTGTTGGAAGAGACGATTATGTTTGGACAAGCGATTATCGGGCAGGGATTATGAGGGATTATAAAGATATAGTAGCGGGCTTTGTAACCGAGATAGATTTAAATACAAATTATGCCGGCGCGGATTTAGAGGCAAAGGTGGTGGACTGCGCGAATAAGCTGACAGACAAAAAGGTAGATGTAACCGACATAGCGTGGATAAATTCGGCAAATGAGGAGTTTCAGGTGGCGAAGGTGTTTAAGAATATACCGGTAGTAGGACCACAATCTGTGCAAGATGTTGAATTTAACGACGTAAAGGCGCTGTTTGATGTAGCGCAGCTGATGATAAGGGCACACAGGATAGCCGGAGAAAATTTTGATTTTGAGACGGGGACATTTAAGGAGTTGGCAAGTTACTTAGGCCCTGAGTTAGAGAAAAAGTTCCTCTCATCGCTAACCTTACTGGGACTGAATGTAAATGATAAGGTGGCACTTGGTTTAGACGCAATACCTCCGACTCAAAGTGTTACAAAGGATATGCAGATCCACGTCAATTCTCTGAGAGAGATGTTGACAGCGGCATAAAATTAGCGTCCCCTTCGGGGGGGATGCTTCGCTCTAAAGCGTGTAGCGTAGAGTATAAACCCAGTTACACTTCCAAGGTGTAACTGTAAGGGGTTAGTAACAAGGGGGACTAAGAGGAATTAAAAAGTAAATGGTAAGGATCAAGAGAAGAATCACAGGCAAGCTGATCCAATGCTGATTTGAGGTGAAGAAAGATATCGGGTGTTTGTTTTTTTTAGAGAGTTGAGAACGGGCATCAACGTTTCGCGAGTTTTAGCACCGCGTACCATTTTAATGGTCTCCTTTTCTTTGTGTTTTTATCACTAGCATCAACGATGTTCACAACGCCGCGAGAATAGTTGAAACAGGTGCATAATCGAATGTCTTCCGAATCATCTATATCACTTTACATTTATAACAGCCTTGCCATATAATGCCCTCATGAAAAGGTTTATTACTATCATCATAGTCATCTCTTATTTCGCTTCAATTACGCCTCTTTATGCTGAAGTTTTCTACTTCTCAAATGGGGACAAGATAAACGGTCAAGTTGTAAGTGAGAATGACGAGAACTATTCCGTTAAAACTGATGCTATGGGTGTCGTGTCTGTATCAAAAGGATATCTTGCAAAGGTAGTGAGTGAACGCGGGAAAGTGGTCTATCAAAAAAATCAAAAGATCATTACTGGTCCTCAGACACCGACTATGATTGCCGCGAAAGAAAAAGCGAAAAAGCTTTGGAATGCAGAGCTCTCAGCGGGATTTGATTACCAGACGGGAAATACAGAACAGGGTCAGGCAAACGCAAATTTTAAGATATCCCGAAAAACAAAGAAGAATGAGTTTACGGTGAAGGGGACGAGTTATTACTCTGAAACTCACAAAAAAATGGACGCACAGCGCTACGGCGGTTCTGTCCGGTACGCATATAGTTTTGGCAAAACATTAAAATGGTACAACTATTATAAGATCGAAGGCGATCATGACCGGTTTGCGAACATTAATGCCCGCGCCACGCCGAGTGTTGGTATTGGCTACTGGTTTTACGATACAGATGATTTTCAGCTTTTAGCTGAAACAGGACTCGGTGTTACATACACAAATTTTCGTGATGATATGGATGCTAAAACCGAACTTGTCATGATCCCTCGGCTTTTTTTTAAGAAAAAATTGATCGGAAATCTAACAGTTTCAGAAGCTGTGATCGTGTATCCGTCTTTAACTTCTGTTGGAGATTTCCGGCTTCATTCAGAAACTATTCTCGAAAACCCCATCACTGAGTGGCTTGCGATACGTTTCAGCCTCATTGATGATTATAACAACAATCCAGGGCCAAATACAAAGGACAACGATATCAGGGCGATATCTTCGCTCGTATATAAATACTGATTTTGGTCCTTTATTATGTCTTTGACGATATCCATATGATGCTATATAGTATCTTCTTTGTTGTGTATATTTGTGACTAAAGAAATAATAGGGAGGAGATGTTATGGCACAGGTAAAAATCGGTGATACAGTGAAGGTCCATTATACCGGCACATTAAAGGAAGGTAAAGAGTTTGATTCTTCTAAGGGGCGTGACCCATTACAGTTTGCTCTTGGAACAGGGACAGTTATACCCGGTTTTGAAGAAGCTGTTGAAGGAATGGCTAAAGGCGATAAAAAATCTGTAGCGATACCTTTTGATAAAGCCTATGGTCCGCGTAAAGAAGAGATGGTTTTTGAAGTTGAGAAAAAACAGTTTAATGCAGATATCGATCCTGAAATCGGGCAGCAGCTCGAAGTGAAAAGAGAAGGCATGCAGCCACTATTTGTTACCGTTAAAGATATTTCTGAAACCAAGGTAACGCTTGATGCAAATCATCCGCTTGCAGGAGCAGATCTGACGTTTGAAATTGAAGTTATTGAAATTGTATAAATAATTGTAGGGAAAGGAGGCAATATGGATTTTAACAATCCCGATCAAATTATTGAACTTGGCAAAAAGAAGTTTGCAGATTCAAAAAAGTTTATACCGATACTGATCATTGTTGTGGTAGTGATCGTTGCATTGACCGGTATGGTGTATTCAATAGGCCCTGATGAAGTTGGTGTATTAACGCGGTTTGGTAAATATACCGCTACAACTGATCCAGGACTGCACATGAAACTGCCGTTTGGTATTGATAAAGTGAAGCCGGTAAAAGTAAAACGTATTTTTAAAGAAGAGTTTGGATCAAAGTCTACACGTTCGAATATTAGAAGAGGGTATACTACACGGCCATATCTTGACCAGTCATTGATGTTGACCGGAGATCTTAATATATTGAATGTACAATGGATCGTGCAGTTTAGGGTAAAAGACCCGGTAAAACTGCTGTTTTATATTCGCGATCCACTGGACGCGGTACGAGACCTATCAGAAGTTGTTATGAGACGATATGTAGGTGATTATCGTGTAGATGAGGTTTTAACTACAAAGCGTGAAGAAATTGATGATAGGGTACAGGTAGAACTTCAGAGGATATTGGATAGCTATGATACCGGTATACAAGTTGTAACGGTAAAGCTCCTAGATGTAAATCCACCTGATGCGGTTAAGCCTGCATTTAATGAAGTGAATGAGGCAAAACAGGAAAGAGAACGTGTTATTAATCAGGCATGGGAAGCGTACAATAAGGCTATCCCTCGTGCGCGTGGTGAAGCTAAAAAAGTGATACGCCAAGCTGAAGGATATGCACTCGACAAAGTGAACAGGTCAAAAGGTGAAGCTGAACGTTTCGGTATGATTCTCTCAGAATACAAAAAAGCGCCGGAAATTACCAAGAAACGTTTATATCTTGATACGATGTCAAATGTACTTCCTCAAGCTGATCAAAAGTATGTTGTAGACAAAAAACAGTCATCTATTTTACCCCTGATGAATATAGGGAAGAATGCGAAAAAGGGAGGTAAAAACTGATGAAATTAGCCATTAAAGTAATAGCAGGAATAATTGTTTTAGTAGTGTTATCACTAGTTACCGGATTGGTCTATACGGTAAATGAAACACAGCAGGTGGTTATCACACAGTTTGGTAGACCGATAGGTAAGCCGATCACCACAGCGGGTTTGCATTTCAAAAAACCGTTTATTCAACAAACGCATTATTTTGAAAAAAGAATCCTTGAGTGGGACGGTGATCCAAACCAGATACCGACAAAAGATAAGAAATATATCTGGATTGATACAACCGCACGCTGGAAAATAGCGAATGCACTCTTGTTTTTGCAGTCAGTGCACAATGAAATCGGTGCGCAGGCGCGTCTTGATGATATCCTCAATTCTGCAACACGTGATATCATTACTTCTAATCCTCTTGTTGCGACGGTGAGAAACTCCAACCAGATTTTAGAAAAACAAGAAGAAGGAGAAGATATCATTGTTACAGAAGAAGCGGTAGAAAAGATCTCAACCGGTCGTCAGGCTGTAGAGCGGGCAATTCTTAAAAGGGCACGTAAATTAGCGCCGCAATACGGTATTGAACTTGTTGATGTACGTATTAAGCGTGTTAATTATGTTCAGGAGGTACGTAACAAGGTATATGAACGTATGATCGCAGAGCGTAAACGTGCAGCTGAAAGATATCGTTCTGAAGGACAGGGAAGAAAAGCTGAGATTGACGGCCAGCGTGAAAAAGAGATGAAGCTCATTACCTCTGAAGCATACAGAACATCTCAAGGGGTAAAGGGTAAAGCAGATGCCGAGACGGTAAACATTTATGCCGGTGCTTACGGTGCTGATCCAGAGTTTTATTCGTTTCAGAAGACTTTGGAAACCTATGGTAAAACTGTAGATAAGAACACGACTCTTATTATGACAACAGACAGTGATTACTATAAATATATGCAGAATATTCAAGGAGAGTAGTAACACTTAAGATAAGTAGAGTATGTCAGGGGACAGTTTCTAAAAAGGGAGACTGTCCCCTTTTTTTTTCAAGCTTCACCGTCCCGATAAATCGGGGCGGTGGGGTTTTTGAGACTATTCTTATTTTTATTGTTGACAGAAATAGCATAGTATTGTAGTATTGATAATGATAACCGTTATCATTAAATGGAGCGTGTATGAAATATCAATGTGGTAAAACGTCAGACCAGTGGCACGGAAAGATGCGTGGAGGAGGATTTAGACTTACTATTCCTCGTCAGGGAATACTTGATATATTAGGTAATGCATCGGAACACTTAAGCGCTGAAGATATCTATTTAAAAGTTCATCGGAAGCATCCAACGGTAGGGTTAACAACAGTGTATAGAACACTTGAAATGCTTGTGCAGTTGGGCATCATCTCAAAATATGACTTTGGTGATGGACGTGCAAGATATGAAATATCAGAAAGGGCTGATGGGAAAGAACACCACCATCATTTAGTATGTAGCGCATGCGGGAAGGTGACAGATTATACAGATTTTGTGGACGAAGAGGTACAGCTTTTGAAAAAAACTGAAAAAGGTCTTTCCAAAAAGTTTAATTTTAAAATCACAAGTCATGTTTTGCAGTTTTATGGTTTGTGCGAAAAGTGTAAGTAATATTTTTTTTGCAATGTAATGATAATGGTTATCATTAACAAATAAAAAGGAGGTGTTTATTATGCCAAGAGGAGATGGTACAGGCCCAAATGGAATGGGTTCTATGACAGGAAGAGGTGCCGGATATTGTGCAGGACTTCCAAATCCCGGAAATGTTCAAGGTGGTTTTGGTCGTGGAGGTATGAGGGCATTTGGCGGTCGCGCTGGCAGAGGCTATCGTAATATGTTTTATGCAACCGGGTTACCCGGTTCGGTGAGAGGGAGATCTCAGGGTATGGGATACGATCCGATGTATCAAGTATCGCCCGAACAGGAGGTTGACATGATGAAATCGCATGCTCAGAACCTGAAAAGTGAACTCGAAATTTTAGAGAAAGATATTCAGCAGACCGAGCAGGCTCAGAAAAAAGAATAATATAAGGAATGGACCGCATGATAATTACAGGTATAATAATTGTTAATGCCTGTAATTATCGTGTGGCACTAAGAGGAGAATATATGAAAATTGCAATTTCTACAGACAACAACCAGGTAGCGGAGCATTTTGGAAGGTGTCCGTCATACACGATTGTTACGATTGAGTGTAACAAGGTCGTGAAGACAGAAACAGTTAATAATCCCGGGCATGAACCTGGTCAGATCCCGAAATTCCTGCATGATAAGGGCGTGGCATGCATTATTGCGGGCGGGATGGGAATGAGAGCGCAAACATTTTTTCAAGAGTACGGCATACAGGCAATAGTCGGTGTGGGCGGAACAGTTGATGATACGGTTAGCCAATATGTTGAAGGTGAACTTATAAGTGGTAGTAGTTTATGCAGCCCTGGCGCTGGCAAGGGGTATGGAATAGATAAAACGGTGTGTGATCATGAAGATAATGACTCACAGAATGAACAAAAGGAGTGAAAATGAAAATATGTATAACAGCACAGGGAGACAATCTGGATAGCAATGTTGATCCGCGATTCGGCAGATGTCAAAATTTCATTATTGTTGATACGGACACGTTGGATTTTATTGTGCACCAGAATCCCTACATTGACAGTACAGGCGGTGCCGGAATACAAGCCGCGCAATTTGTTGTTGATAAAGACATTAAAAGTGTATTGAGCGGGCATATAGGACCGAATGCGTTTCAGACGTTGCAGGCTGCTGGTGTTTTAATGTATGTATCAGTAGCAGGAACTATTCGTGAAGTGGTACAATCATTTAATGAAGGAAAATATAGACCAACAGCTGCCCCTGATGTTGCGGACAAGTTCGGGTCAGGAAAATAGATAGAGTGGTATACTATGATTATTTCAGTTGCAAGCGGTAAAGGTGGCACGGGAAAAACTACGGTAGCCACGAATCTTGCTTTATCATTAGTAGGTGATGTTCAGCTTCTGGATTGTGATGTTGAAGAGCCCAATGCCCATATATTCTTAAAACCGGATATAAGGGAGCGGATTCCTTCGGTTATTGCAATTCCAGAAATAGATGATGATAAGTGCGATTATTGCGGAAAATGTAAGGATTTTTGTGTGTATAATGCGCTTGCCGTGTTGCCGAAAGGTAAGGACGGAAAAGGGAGTGTTTTGTTTTTTAAGACGCTATGCCATGGATGCGGAGGCTGTTATATTGTGTGTCCAAATGATGCCATCAGCGAAGTTAATCATGAGATCGGTGTTATCGAAAAGGGTGTGTCTGGGAACGTGCAGTTTATACATGGGAAACTTAATATTGGAGAAATATTATCTCCGGTAGTTATCAGGCAGACAAAAGATCATATTGATAAGTCCAAAACAGTGATTATTGATGCTCCACCCGGCACATCGTGTCCTGTTGTTGCGACATTAAAGCAAACGGATTTTTGCATACTGGTCACAGAACCTACCCCTTTTGGATTAAACGATCTGGTTTTGGCTGTTGATGTCCTAAAAAAGATGTCTATCCCTTTTGGGGTTGTTATCAACCGTTCAGATATTGGCGACGATAAGGTCACGCAGTATTGTGAAAAAAATGATATTCCCATTCTTATGGAGATTCCTTTTGACAGAGAGATTGCGCAATATTATTCCGAGGGTATTCCGTTTGTCAACAAGATGGAATCCTATAAAGAAGAATTTAAAGGTATGTACGAGAGGATAGTGAATCTGATATGAAACAGATAGTGGTAATAAGCGGTAAAGGCGGAACCGGAAAGACATTATTGACGGCATCATTTGCATCACTGGCTCGCAGCAAGGTTATGGTTGATTGTGATGTTGATGCTGCTGATTTGCATTTGATTCTTCACCCCTCTGTTAAGGAACAGCATGAGTTTAGAAGCGGGCATACAGCGGTAATTAATAAATCGTTTTGCAAAGAATGCGGCAAATGCATTGATCTTTGCCGGTTTAATGCGATAGATGATACGTACACGGTTGATCCGGTATCGTGTGAAGGGTGCAGGCTCTGTGAATATGTATGTCCTGTCAATGCGGTGAGGATGGAAGAGAATATTTCAGGAGACTGGTTTATATCCGATACTAAATATGGTCCTATGGTTCATGCAAAGCTGGGTATAGCCGAGGAGAATTCAGGTAAGCTTGTGGCTCTTGTAAGGAAAAAGGCCAAGGAGATTGCGGATAAGGGGAATCATGAATACATAATTATTGACGGTCCTCCCGGAATTGGCTGTCCGGTTATAGCATCTTTATCCGGCGTTGATGTGGCGCTTGTTGTAACCGAACCGACTTTGTCAGGTATACATGATATGATGAGGGTGCTTGAGGTCGCATCTCATTTTGACACTGAAGCCAAGGTTGTAATCAATAAATATGATTTAAATGAGAAGAACTCTCAGGATATAAAGGCGATGTGCAGTGAAAAAGGCGTTGAGATTATCGGAATGGTTCCTTTTTCCAAAGAAGCCTGTTACTCTATTGTAAATGCCCTTCCGCTTGTCGAGTATACGAAAGGGCCAATCACGCAGGAAATAATTTCTATCTGGAATAAATTAGAGTAATACAATTAATTATGAACGTATATAAGGGTTTTTTATTTATATAACCTATGAAAACATATCTTGAATGTATCCCGTGTTTTTTTAATCAGGCAATAGAAGCTGCGCGTAATGCCGGTGCGAGCGCAAAAAAGCAGAAACTGATCGTTGATCGTATTGCTCAAGTATTGCCATCGTTTCCTTTTTCAGCAACACCTCCTGAAATGGGGCGCATCATATATTCCATAGTATCTGATATTACAGAAATTAAGGATATATATGCTGAGGTAAAGCATAAAAGCAACGAGCGTGCACTGAGCGTCTATCCGATTGCCAGAAAAAAAGTTATTTCATCGAGTGATAGACTGCTGACGGCATTAGAGCTAGCGGTAAGCGGTAATGTGATAGATTATGGGATAAAAAATAAATTGGATGTTGATGCCGAGCTGAAAAAGATCCTAAAAAAAGAGAAAACGAAGATAAAATCTGAAAAAAAGGGTCTGTTTCAGTATAAGAAATTCAGGCAAGCGTTAAAAGGATCCAGAACGATTCTGTATTGTGTCGATAATGCGGGAGAAATAGTTTTTGATAAGTTATTGATGGAAGAAATACGATTATACTATCCTGATATACGGATTATATGCGCGGTAAAAGCAAAACCTATTATTAATGATGCGTTATTGAGCGATGCATTGTATTGTCAGATGGACAGGGTCTCTGAGATCATATCAAGCGGTTCTGAAGCGCCTGGAACGGTCCTGAAGCAGTGTTCAAAAGAGTTTCGGCGTGTATTTCGAAAAGCGGATATGATTATCAGTAAGGGGCAGGGCAATTTTGAGACATTATCAAAGGTAAGGGGCCCTATTTTTTATTTATTTATGGCAAAATGTCCGGTAGTAGCAAAACACGTGCGAGGTGACATGGGTGATTATATATTGATTGATAACCCTACAGCGATAAAATTATGACAAGATCAATTACTGTTTTAAAAAAGGGGACTGTCCCCTTTTTTATTGAAAACTCCTTAAAAATTGTGTATATATATTTGATATGCCACGAATTGCGCGAATTGTTGCTATAGATTACCCTCATCATGTTGTGCAGAGGGGAAACAGAAAAGAACCGGTTTTCTTTGATGATGAAGATAGATGTAACTATCTTTTCATGTTAAAGAAAAGCTGTCAAGAATTTGACTGTTCTGTGCATGCCTATTGTCTGATGAACAATCATGTGCACCTGTTGGTTATCCCTCATCAAGAAAAATCACTTTCTAAGACCATGCATAAGCTGAGCTTTCAATATGCACAGTATATCAATAAGAAATATGAAAAAAGTGGGAGATTGTGGGAGTCTCGTTACCATTCATCGGTGATTGATCGTAATTCGTATCTTTGGATGGTGTGTAAGTATATTGAGTCTAATCCGGTAAGGGCTCAGATCGTTGCTGAACCATTTGACTATCAATGGTCTAGTGCGAAGATTAACGCGGGCATTGTTACGGATGGATTTTTAAAGACGATATGCACTGATAGTGATAGGGAGCAGTACTCTTCATTTCTCAAACGTGAAGAAGAGATTGAACAAACACAGATGATCAATCGTGCGACTTTTTGCGGCAGACCAATAGGTACAGAGACATTTATGAGTGCACTTGCTGCAAAGTGTGGACTCAAAAGTATTGTAGCTGCAAAGCCAAGAGGACGACCACGGAAAAAATAAAAAAAGGGGACAGTCCCCTTTTAAATGGCGATTTATGAAAAGACTAAAAAAGATAAATAAGCAGACCCGTGAACTTTTTATAAAAAAGGGGACAGTCCCCTTTTTTATATTATGCATGGCCATAATAATGTTAGGAACTGTTGTTTCCTTAAGATCGGCTGATGAGGTTATGCATAAGGTTGCACGCGGTGATAACCTATGGGATATCAGTAAACAATATGATGTCTCAGTAAACGCTATTAAACGAGTTAATAATATCTCAAAACCTGATAGCCTCAAAGTTGGTCAGAACATTCGTATACCTCTTGATATGTCAGCGCGTTTCAATGAATCTTCGAAAGAAATGAAAAAAGATATTATTCATACAATAGATTACGGTGATACATTATGGGAGCTCAGTTTGCTCTATGAGGTGCCATTAAAAACGATAAAAAAAGTAAACAATATTTGGAATACTAAGAAGCTAAAGGTTGGGCAAAAGATCATTATCCCTAATGTGTCCTTCTACGGTTCTGAGTTTTGTATTACACCTCACAAAGAAAAGAAAAAGGATATTTCGCATACTATAATATCTGGTGATAGCCTCTGGTATATTAGTCAGATGTATAATGTGCCTGTAGAGAAGATTGTTCGTGCTAATAAAATATCTCGTTCTAAGGTGCTCAAAAAAGATCAGGAAATAAAAGTTCCTAATGCGCAATATCTTAAGCCGAAAATACCGATTTATGCGAGCAATAAATGGAAATATATTATTATTCATCATAGCGCGACAGATATCGGCAATGCTTTGTGTTTTAACCGCGCGCATATTAGGCGGGGTTTTGTTTCAGGGTTAGGTTATCATTTTGTTATTGATAACGGAACAAAAGGTAAAAAGAATGGGCAAATCGAGGTTTCTCCCAGATGGATAAAGCAGCAGAACGGAGCTCACTGTAAAGCGTCTGCAATGAATTTTAAAGCGATAGGGGTATGCCTTGTCGGCAATTTTAATAGTGATAAGGTATCTAAAGATCAAATGGAATCACTCGTCTATATAGTAAGCACATTAAAAGATTATTACAATATTCCCGCGAGAAGAATTTTGGGGCATGGAAATGTTCGCAAAGCACATACAGAATGTCCCGGCAAACGATTTCCCTGGAAAGAATTTAAACGCCAACTTATGTTGTATGAACGAACTAAAGAAAAAAAATAAGATTCCAGCAAATTATTGCGATTAAAGAAATATACTACGTAGCTCAAACTCCAGGATTTATCATAAACGTACTATAGTCTGAGATCCAAATTTTCTTTAAAATATTTCCCTTGAATTTTTTTTATATACATATAAAATCAAGACAGGGAACCCAGAGAACAAAATGTACCTATTGTATGTTAAGGAGAGTTATACGTGAAGCTTAAAGACACAATTTCATTAGAGCATATTACAATATTGAAGAGCACATCTAAAGAAGCAGCTCTCTTAGAGCTTATTGCTTTGATCGAAAAATCAGGTAAAGTTCAGGATATTTCCGCTTTAAAGGAGAGTATTTTTTATAGGGAAAAGCTGATGAGTACAGGTATCGGCTGTGGTATTGCGGTCCCACATGTGCGTCTTCAGGGCGTTGCGGAGCCGTTTATCCTGATCGGAGTCTGTTATAAGGGGATTGATGATTACGAGTCATTAGATAATCAGCCTGTGAGGATAGGGGTTATGATAATTGCCGGCAAGGAACAGCACCGGGAATATATACAGCTTTTATCAGAAATAATCTCACATCTAAAAAATAAGGAATTTACAGAGTCTCTTATCCAATGCGATACAGTTGGGACAATACATTCGCTTATCATGGAAAAGTGTGATGACTGAATATATAGACCACATCCTTTCAAGAATTTCGTTGATCCATCTCGGTCTTTTAACTTTTTTCGGCATCGCGTTATTGGTGGGAACGATCAGCGGAAAAATATTCCAGAAAATGAGGATCCCGTCTGTTGTTGGCTATATAATAGTCGGTATTATTATTGGTCAAACCGGCCTTAAGATCGTAGATAAACACATGCTGGAGATGCTTCAGCCTTTTAACTACTTCGCATTGGGTCTCATCGGTTTTATGATCGGTGGAGAGCTCAAAAAGAACACCCTTCTTAAGTACGGTAAGCAGTTTTTGTATATTCTCATCTCAGAAGGTGTTATCGCGTTTATTGTTGTAGCCTTGCTGGTAACTTCTCTGGGTATGTTGTTTCTTCCCAATATAAAAATTGCTTGTTCTTTGGGTCTTTTGCTCGGGGCGATTGCATCAGCAACGGCTCCTGCGGCAACAACCGACGTATTATGGGAAAATAGGTCCCGGGGGCCGCTTACCTCAATCATAATGGGTATTGTTGCACTCGATGACGGCCTGTCTTTATTTCTGTTTGCAGTCGCGTCAAGTATTGCGATGAGTCTTATGGGTGATGTGCATACCGGTTTTCTTGGTATGATTCTGTTTCCCCTATATGAGGTTGGTGGTGCGATCCTGTTAGGTGTTGTTGCGGGGTGGGTGCACGGCATTATCTTAAAAAAATGGGTGGATGAAGAAAAAATTCTGGCTCTTTCCATTGGTACAGTCCTTTTAGTTCTTGGTGTCGCCCTCGCGATCAAAGTAGATATCCTGCTTGGAGCAATGGCACTTGGTGCTATGATGATCAATTACTTCCCGCGAAAAAGTAAGGAAGTATTCAGCCTTGTCGGTAAATTTACACCCCCCATATATGTTCTTTTCTTTGTCCTTTTTGGCGCGAAGCTAGATCTCAATCATATGACAATTTTCATGCTTTTGCTTGCGGGCGCATATCTTCTGGGTCGTACCGGCGGTAAGATGTTCGGTGCGTATTTTGGTGCTCGTATGTCGGGGGCATCTAAAAATATACAGAGGTATCTTCCGTTATGTCTGTTCAGTCAGGCGGGTGTCGCTATAGGACTGTCAATTCTTGCTGGTCAGCGGTTTCCGGGAGAGCTGGGAAACGCGATCGTTGTTGTTATAACTACAACGACATTTATTGTACAGATTATTGGTCCGATATGCACAAAGTGGGGTATTACGAAGGCCGGTGAAGTCGGTTTGAATGTTACGGAAGAAGACATCATTCGAATGAGTAAAGCAGAAGATGTTATGGATAAAGACGTTCCCATTATCTATGAAAATATGTTTTTAGCTGAAATACTCAAAGTGTTGGGTAAAAGCAATAATCTGTATTATCCAGTGGTTAATCATGATAAAAATCTTCTCGGTATTATAAGCATTGATAATGTTAAAAATACATTTATGGCAACCGGTTTAGACAGTTTTCTTTTAGCGCATGACCTGATGGAACCTGTTGTGACTCAGGTTGCGCAGGATACGTCGCTTAAAGAAGTCAATGAAATGCTGCACAATTACAGCGTGGAGTTTATTCCGGTTGTAGATGGCAGTAACGTTGTGATAGGGATGGTCGAAGCGCGAGCCATTCATAGATACTTAGCAGAAAAAATCATTGAAAACCAGAGATTGGCCGAAATACCTGTGTGAAAAAAGAAGACACCTATTTGATAATAGGTGTCCCTCTTTTTTTAGTAAATGTTTTATTCTTGTGAAATAGCTTGTACCGGACATGAAGCAACACATGCACCGCAATCAATACATTTTTCTTTGTCGATTGTGTACTGAGGTGAACCTTCTTCAATTGCCTGTACCGGGCATTCCGGTAAACATGATCCGCATGCTATACATTTATCATCGATTTTATATGCCATAAAAGCACCCCTTTCTTTTGATAATATGTATATTTATCATTATTTTTTCAACATTTCAAGAGAAAATATTCGAAAATTGCCTAAAAATGAATGGTTTCCCCTAAGGAGATAGTTTGACTGGCTAATATTCACATAGGAATGCTTGTGACTTTTAAAGTCTTGCTATATGAATATCTTGTATAAATACCGTAAAAAGATATAATAGAGGGGTTTTGTTGGGAATAATATATATCATATTATGGAGGCCTTATGTATACCTTGGTCTTGTTACGTCATGGTGAGAGTCAGTGGAATAAAGAAAACCGTTTTACCGGATGGACAGATGTCGATCTATCGGATAAAGGGGTTGCTGAAGCCCGTTCTGCGGGGCGGATATTGAAAGAAAAAGGTTTTACCTTTGATGTTGCGTATACCTCGGTACTGAAAAGAGCTGTGCGAACATTAGATATTGTTTTAGATGAGATGGATCTTATGTGGGTGCCGGTATACAAGGCATGGCGTTTAAATGAACGTCATTACGGTGCTCTTCAGGGACTGAATAAAGCTGAAACTGCGAAAAAGTTCGGTGAAGAAAAGGTGCATGTCTGGAGAAGAAGCTATGACACCCCTCCACCTGCACTTGAAAAGAGTGATGAACGGTTTCCCGGTAACGATCCGCGCTACAATGATCTTACACCTGATGAGTTGCCTTTAACTGAATGTCTGAAAGATACGGTAGAGAGATTTTTGCCATACTGGCATGATGTTATAGCACGTGATGTAAGAAGTGGTAAGAAAGTCATTGTTGCTGCGCACGGTAATAGTTTACGGGCACTGGTAAAACATGTAGATAAGATTTCTGATAAAGATATTCCGTCACTTGATATTCCTACGGGAATACCTCTTGTGTATGAATTTGACGAGAAATTTGAGCCGGTAAAGCACTATTACTTAGCTGATCCGGAAGAGATCGAAAAAGCTGTTCAGGCAGTAAAAAATCAGTCGAAAGCGAACCAATGACCACAAAAAAGATTATTTCATGGAATGTAAACGGTATCAGAGCTATCTATAAGAAGGGCCTGCTTGATTATATAAACAAGGCTAATCCCGATATTCTCTGTTTGCAGGAAACAAAAGCGACTGCTAGCCAGCTTCCCAAAGATTTGAGAAATATCCCAGGTTATCACGCATATTTTTCTTCTTCCGAGATAAAAAAAGGATATAGCGGGGTTGCAATATATTCTAAGATTAAGCCCGATAGAGTGTTAACAGGTATTGGTGAAAAAGAGTATGACTCTGAAGGAAGAATTCTGGCTGTTGAGTTTGGGGATATCATGCTTTGTAATATTTATTTTCCCAATGGTAAAGCATCTCCTGAAAGGTTAAGCTATAAAATGGGTTTCTATGATGCTTTTCTTTCATTTGTAGAAAAAGAAAAGAAAAAAGGTAAAAAGGTTATCGTCTGCGGTGATGTGAATACTGCGCATACTGAGATTGATCTTGCGAGACCAAAAGAAAATCAGAAATCGTCTGGATTCTTACCGCAAGAACGCTCATGGATAGATAGCTTTATTGGCCATGGGTATAGTGATACTTTGAGAATGTTTCATCCTGAACCGGAGTTATATACATGGTGGGACATGAAAAGCCGTGCGCGAGAACGAAATGTGGGCTGGAGAATAGATTATTTCTTTGTCAGTGATAACACTGCATCTGACGTTAAAAAAGCATATATTGAATCGGATATAGTGGGCTCAGATCATTGCCCCATAGGCATTGATATTAAGCTCAATTGTGCATAAGCGGTCATTTGAGAAGGTGCTGACTAACAGTTTTAGTGTTTACAGGATACATGAATCAGGATACTATTTTTTACTGCTATAGGAGGAGATTATGAGAGTACTTGCATTATGTGGATCGCCACGTGGTGAACATAGTAGTACCTATCACATGTTAAATCCTCTTCTTGCCGGTATGGAAGATGCCGGAGCAAAGACTGAGCTGGTGCTATTAAGTAAACTTAAGATGAATCACTGCACGGGGTGTTATACCTGTTGGACAAAAACGCCCGGTAGCTGTATACATAATGATGGTGTTGATGAAGTGCTCTCAAAATTTGTGGCTGTTGATCTGATTATCTTTGGGACGCCGCTGTATCATTTTACTATGAGTGGGCTCTTGAAAGATTTTATTGATCGTACATTGCCATTGTATGAACCCTGGCTCGTTGAGGACAAGAACAGGCCGGGATTAAGCGGGCATCCTCCACGGTTTTCGTTGCCTGAGTCAGCAATGCTTTTGTGTCCATGCGGATTTCCTGAAATGGGACACTTTGATCCGTTTGTGAAATGGTTTGAAGAATATGTTCGTATTTTTGGTTGGAAATATCTTGGTGCTATTTTGCGGCCGGGTGCAGAGATATTGAGTAAAGATAATTTCCAACATTATTTAAAAGGATATTACGATGACTTGCGTCAAGCAGGTCAGGAGATTGTTCAATTGGGTGGCGTTACTGAAGAACTAGGTAAACGGTTAACGGCAGATTTGTTTCCCGGTGGGGCAGAAACATTCAGAAAAACCGCAAATGACTACTGGGCAAGAATGAGAGGGAAATAAATAAAAATCGCTTTGCGATTTTTATAGATGATCGGTGTTCGTTGATCGGTTATCGTGTGTTTTTTTAGTTTTTTTCGCTAACCAAAAACCGAAAAACGTTTTTTAAGGAGTTGTTATGCTTGGTTACATGATATTGCTTTTTACGTTGGTACCGGTTATTGAGCTGGCACTGCTCATTAAAGTAGGACAAATACTCGGTGTGTTTAATACCATTATGATCGTTATTTTTACCGGTGTTACCGGTGCATGTCTGGCAAAATATCAAGGGCTCGTAGCCTTACAAAAGATACAAGCAGATATGAATCAAGGGAAAATGCCTGGAGATAAACTCTTTGATGGGTTTATTATTCTAGCATCAGGAATACTTCTTTTAACACCAGGACTTATTACAGATTGCATTGGTTTCATGGGACTTATTCCTTCCACACGAACCATATTTAAACGATTTTTGAAGAGAAAAATGAAAGATATGATCGATCGAGGCACTTCAGGAAATTTTACTATAGGGGTTAAGAAATAATAATATGACAAATTTGGCTGAGACGATTTTGGAGTGAAACAAGGAGCGAAGAGTGCCGCGTATCCTGAGCGATACGTAAACGATGAAGGACGCAGTTGCAGCCCAAAAGTGGCCAGCCCCTTCTGGGAGGCTCATCTTTGACCGTCTACTTCGTTGCTCCTCCTTGACGTACCACAAATGGTACGCCAGCGTCGTCGTGCCTTGTATACGGCTAAAATCTGAGCCTCCAAATTAGTCGTATTATTGTTTCTCAACCCCTTATCGGAAAAAGATAAAGGATAAACGAATGGTTGAAAAAGAAAAGATGATACAAAACGATCTTGTAACAGATTATGATACGTTTCTTTTTAGAGAGGGGAATCATCATAACCTGTATGATAAACTTGGCTCACACATGGTTACCATTGATGGCATAAAAGGTACACGGTTTGCTGTATGGGCGCCTAATGCGAAGTATGTGTCAGTTGTTGGTGAGTTTAACGGGTGGAACAAGGACTCTCATCCTTTAGATGCAAGGTGGGACAGCTCAGGCGTGTGGGAAGGATTTATACCCGGGGTGACTAAAGGAACAAAATATAAATATCATATCCGTTCAGGGGTCAATAAATATAAAGTTGATAAGACTGATCCCTTTGCGTTACATGCTGAAATACCTCCTAAAACAGCGTCAATTGTCTGGGATCTTGATTATAAGTGGAAAGATGCTGATTGGATGAAAAATCGGTATAAGCATAATGGCCTTGATAAGCCATGTTCTGTATATGAGCTCCATCTAGGTTCGTGGCGCAGGTGCCCAGAGCAAGGCGATCGCTATCTTTCATATCGTGAAATGGCGCCACAGATCACTGATTATATAAAAGAAATGGGTTTTACCCATGTTGAATTTATGCCGGTTATGGAACATCCGTTTTATGGCTCTTGGGGATATCAAACAGTAGGATATTTTTCACCGACAAGTAGATACGGTACGCCACAAGACCTCATGTATTTAATCGATTATCTCCATCAAAACGGTATAGCGGTTATTCTTGATTGGGTGCCGTCACATTTTCCGACTGATGAACACGGTCTTACCTATTTTGATGGTACGCATCTGTTTGAACATGCTGATCCCAAAAAAGGGTTTCATCCTGAATGGAAAAGTAACATATTTAATTATGGTCGAAACGAAGTGAGAAATTTTCTTATTTCGAGCGCTCTTTTCTGGGTAAAGAAATATCATGCTGATGGACTAAGAGTCGATGGTGTTGCATCAATGCTGTACTTGGATTATGCGCGTGAAGAGGGCCAGTGGATACCTAATGAACATGGTGGCAGAGAAAATACTGATGCGATATTTTTTATCAAAAATTTGAATGAGGTTATATATCAGGCGCATAATGATGTTCAGATCATTGCTGAAGAATCAACGTCATGGCCAATGGTGTCAAAACCGACCTATGTTGGCGGACTTGGTTTCGGGATGAAATGGAATATGGGTTGGATGCACGATACGTTAGAGTATATGTCAAAAGACGCGATATTTCGCAAATATCATCACGGACAGTTAACGTTTAGTATGTGGTATGCATTTACCGAGAATTTTATGTTGCCCCTGTCACATGATGAAGTGGTATATGGCAAAGGATCGCTTGTTAATAAAATGTCCGGAACAGACTGTGAGAAGTTTGCTAATTTGCGTGTGCTTTTCGGATACATGTATGCGCATCCCGGTAAAAAACTCGTTTTTATGGGCGGTGAAATAGCGCAATGGGCTGAATGGAATCATGACAAGAGTCTTGATTGGCATCTTTTGGATTATGGAGCGCACAAGGGAATGAAACGGTGGGTAACAGATCTCAACAACCTGTATAAAAATGAACCTGCGTTATATGAAGTTGATTTTAGTCCCGAAGGATTTGAATGGATAGATTTTCGTGATTGGGAAAGTTGTATTGTCAGTTTTATGCGTATAAGTAAAGAAGCGAAAGAAAAAGTTGTTGTCGTGTTTAACTTTACGCCTGTATCTCGTGCTCATTATCGTTTAGGTGTTCCTGAAAGCGGTATGTGGAAAGAACTGTTAAATAGTGACGCGCTTGAATATGATGGGAGCGGTCACGGAAACTTTGGAGGAATGTACGCAGATACTATTCCGTCTCATGGTAAAGAATTCTCTCTTTCACTAACATTACCTCCATTAAGTGTCTCGTTTTTTAAGAAGCAGGGATAATGTCTATGCGTATTGGGGTACACTATTTAGGTGATGGGACATGTGAATTTGCTGTATGGGCACCGCTGAGAACTACAGTAGATTTGCTTATTCTTTCTTCTGGCAGTGAAACTGTATATCCCATGAAAAAGGATGATAGGGGCTATTGGCACTCTACGGTAGATGGGGTGTCTGAGGGTACGCAGTACCTATACCGGTTAGATGGTGATATCAAACGTCCTGACCCAGCGTCACAATTCCAGCCTGATGGTGTGCATGGTCCGTCACAGATAATTGATCATACTTCTTTTACCTGGAGTGAGCAGTCTTATAAACCGCGTGTTCTTCAAGAAATGATAATCTATGAGTTGCATGTCGGTACATTTACTGACCAGGGCACTTTTGAAGATATTATCACTCGGATTGATGAACTAAAAGATATCGGGATAAACACTATTGAAATAATGCCGGTTTCTCAGTTTCCCGGTGAGCGTAACTGGGGGTATGATGGGACATATCCTTTTGCGGTACAGAATTCATATGGCGGGTCGGAAGGATTAAAAAAACTTGTTGCGGCATGTCACGATAAGGATGTCAGTGTTATTTTAGATGTTGTCTATAATCATTTGGGGCATGAAGGAAATTACCTGTGGGATTATGGGCCGTATTTTACTGAAAAATATAAAACACCGTGGGGAAGCGGTATTAATTTTGATGGTGCATACTCTAATGAAGTAAGAAATTACTTTATCGAAAATGCACTGTATTGGTTTGGCGAGTATCATATTGATGGGCTCAGGCTTGATGCTGTGCACGGCATATATGATATGAGTGCTCGTCCGTTTCTAAAACAGCTTGCTGAATGTGTTGAGGTTTTTTCTCAAAAGCAAAAAAGAAACTTTTTGCTCATTGCTGAAAGTGATTTGAACGATAGTAAAGTGATTACGCCTAGATCTCAGGGCGGGTATGGCCACGACGGGCAATGGTGTGATGATTTTCATCACGCTCTTCATACAGTCCTGACCGGTGAGAATTGTGGATATTATAAAGATTTTGGTGATTTGACACACCTCGAAAAATCGTTTCAGGAAGGGTATGTTTACTCGGGACAATATTCAGCGTTTCGCAAAAGAGACCACGGAAATTCTTCTTTAGAGCGATCTGCTGAGCAGTTTGTGGTGTTTAGTCAAAATCATGATCAGGTCGGGAATAGGATGAATGGCCAGAGATTGTCGTCCCTTGTGTCATATGAAGCGTTAAAACTCGCTGCGGGCACAGTGCTTTTATCTCCTTATATCCCGCTTCTCTTTATGGGGCAGGAATATGCTGAAAATAATCCGTTTATGTATTTTGTCAGTTATGGCGATAAAGCGATGATTGACGGTGTGCGAAAAGGGAGAATTGAAGAGTTTAAAGAGTTTCATACAGGTGAAGCTATCCATGATCCACAAAATGAAGAGATATTTTTGCGCTCAAAGCTTGATTGGGATAAGAGATCACATTCTCATCATGCGGTGATGTTAGAGTTTTATAAAACATTGATAAACTTACGTAAAACGGTTCCCGCGCTCAGTCATCTTGATAAAAAGTCATGTGAAATCGTTTCCGGTAATGGAGCAAACTCAATAATTATGAGAAGATGGCATGAAAAGAGTGAAGTTCTGACCTTCTTTAATTATGAAGATAAAGAAGTGCGGTTTTCGTTACCGGACAAGGAATCAATCTATACAAAACTATGCGATTCATCGGACAAGAAATGGAATGGGCTGGGCACTCTATTACCCGATAAAATAAAAGGTGCAGAAGATTTGACAGTAAACCCTTTGAGTTTTATAATATTTTCCATTGAGAGCGTTGTATAACTGTGTATGGCATCTCATCATGGAATATTTGTTATTTTCTTAAAGCTTATAGCTTATGACTTACAGCTTAAAAGTAGGAGTAGTTATGACCAATAAATTCATATGTATTCACGGACATTTTTATCAACCGCCACGGGAAAACCCATGGCTTGAGGAAGTTGAAATGCAGGATACTGCATTTCCTTATCATGATTGGAATGAGCGAATCAGTGCTGAATGTTATGCGCCGAATGCCGCCTCGCGTATTCTTGATAATGATGGCCGTATAATTCATATTGTTAACAATTATAAAAAGATCAGTTTTGATTTCGGACCGACCTTGCTTTCCTGGTTAGAAAAACATGAACCGGAAGTATACAAGTCAGTTTTGGACGCCGATAAAGAAGGACAAAAACGTTTTTCGGGACATGGTCCTGCACTTGCGCAATGTTATAACCACATGATTATGCCGCTTGCAAACGCACGCGATAAACGCACGCAAATTTTATGGGGTATCAAGGACTTTGAATATAGGTTTAAACGGAAACCTGAAGGGATGTGGCTTCCTGAGACTGCGGTTGACCTTGAATCTCTCGATATTATGGCTGAGAACGGTATCACTTTTACCGTTTTAGCTCCTCGTCAGGCTGGACGCATTCAAAAGATCGGGAGCGGTAAGTGGGATGATGTTACTGAAGAGACTATTGATTCCAGAAGACCGTATACCTGTAAACTCCCGTCAGGAAAATCAATTGCGATATTTTTCTATGAAGGTCCTATTGCCCAGGACATTGCATTCGGCAATCTGCTTGATAAGGGGGAGGATTTTGCTAAACGAATGATGAGTCCGTTTCAAGAAGACTCTAAAAGTCCGCAGCTTGCTCATGTCGCGATAGACGGAGAAACATTTGGTCATCATCACAGGCATGGTGATATGGCGTTGGCATATTGTTTGTATTACTTAGAAAAAAATAATCTCGCTAAGATAACGATCTATGGTGAATATCTTGAACACAATAAGCCGGAATACGAAGTTGAGATAATTGGGGACTCATCGTGGAGTTGTGAGCACGGTGTCGAAAGATGGCGCAATGATTGCGGTTGTAACTCTGGAAAACATTCCTCGTGGAATCAAAAATGGCGTGCACCGCTTCGTGGTGCAATGGATTGGCTCAGTGATACGTTAAATCAATTGTATGATGATGCGATGGGGAAACTGGTGAGTGACCCATGGAAAATACGCGATGAATACATAGACATTATTCTTGACCGTTCACCAAATAAAATTGACCAATTCCTTGCACGATTTGAACGCGTCGAAATATCAAAGGAAAAGAAAATAAGGGCATTAAATCTCCTTGAGATGGAACGACATTTAATGCTTATGTATACGAGTTGCGGCTGGTTTGCTGATGAAACTTCCGGTATTGAAACTGTACAAGTTATGCAATATGCTTCTCGTGCAATGCAGCTTGCGCGTGAAATCGGCGATCTATCGCTTGAAGATGCGTATATTAACCTTTTGGAACGTGTGCCGAGCAATATCAGTGAATTTAAAACCGGCGCAAAGATATATGAAATGTTTATAAAACCGTACGTAGTCGATTTCTTGCGACTTGGCGCCCATTATGCAATATCATCACTTTTTACCAAGTACCCTTCAGTGTCAAAAATATATTGTTTTACTGCTGAGGCCGAAGTGTGCGATAAGTCTGAAGTCGGGAAACAAAAGATAGCCGTTGGCAAAGTAAAAATGCGTTCGGAGATCAACCTTGAAGAAGCGTTAATCAGTTTTGCGGTACTGCATCTTGGAGATCATAATATCATTGGCGGTGTCAGAATGTTTCGCGGCGATGAATCTTTCAATGAAATGCATAGGGAGATAAGAGACGCATTTTCAAGAAGTGATATTTCAGATGTAATGCGGTTGATAGACAAACATTTTGGATCGCATAGTTATTCTCTGTGGCATCTCTTTAAAGATGAGCAAAGCAAGATCCTAAAACAAATATTCAGTGCGGCACTTTTTGATATGGAAGCGTCATTTAGAAATATTAAAGAAAACCATTATCCGGTTATGCAGACAATGAGAGAATTACGGATTCCGTTTCCTAAAGTGTTTACCTCTATCGTTGAATATATATTAAATGCTGATATACATCGTTTGCTTGAGAAAGAAAAATTCGACACCAATATGCTTGGCAGGCTTGTCGAAGAAGCGAAACGGTGGGGGGTAAAGATAAATAAAGAAGAACTCAGTTTTATCGTCAGTCAAAAAGTTAATATGCTGATTCATGAGCTTGTTTCAAGCCCGCATGATCTTAGTTTGCTTGAACAGCTCCAATCGACATTGTCTTTTCTTGATTTCTTCCCCTTAGATTTAAATTTATGGAAATCACAAAATAGGCTCTTTTCTATTGCGCGAAAATATTATAATGAAATGCGGTTGCAGGACGAAGAAGGTGATTTAAACGCAAAAGAATGGCTGGAATATTTTAACACTATTGGAAAATACATGAGGGTTAAAACAATATGATGCGGGTTCCAGAATCAACTTATCGTTTGCAGTTTATGCCATCATACGGATTCCGCAAACATCTGGAGATAGTTTCTTATCTTTCTGATCTTGGGTTCTCAGACGTGTATGCTTCACCCATTTTTAAGGCAAAGACAGGGAGTACGCACGGATATGATGTTACTAATCCCAATCAGATAAATCCGGAGCTCGGTACGCCGGAAGACTTTGCCCAGCTTGTAAAGAAAGTCAAAGAGTTGAACATGGGCTGGCTCCAGGATATTGTTCCTAACCACATGGCTTATGACGGTGAAAATGAGATGCTGATGGATGTTCTGGAAAACGGAAAATCATCACCGTATTATACGTATTTTGATATTGATTGGGGGCATCCCTACCTCAGTATTCGCGGAAGATTATTAGCGCCTTTTTTGGGTAAGTTTTATGCTGAATGTTTACGTGATGGCGAAATAAAAATGGGGTATGACCAGCAGGGACTTTGCGTAAGATACTATGAACTCAAATTTCCTCTTAAGATCGAGTCTTACGCAAAAGTTCTTTTACAAGAGATCAAAATGCTTGAAGAGAGCTTGGGTGAAAATAATCCTGTCTTTATTAAATTTGTTGGAACGATACATCTTTTTAAAGCTCCTTCGCATACCAGTGAACTCCAAAAGCGGTATAGTAATATTAAGTATGCTAAAAAGATGTTATGGGAACTCTATACCAGTAATGAAAAGATAAAGAAATATATAGATTATACCATCAGGACATTTAATGGAAAAAAAGGCGATTTTGATAGTTTGGAGCTCTTAGATAAGCTTCTTTCAGAGCAGTACTATAGGCTCTCGTTTTGGAAGGTGGCAAATGAAGAAATAAATTATCGACGGTTTTTTAGTATTAATGGTCTTATTTCGCTACGTGTTGAAGATCAGGAAGTATTCGAAAATACGCATGCTTTAATCTTTAAATTAATTAAAGATGGTACCTTTACCGGGTTACGTGTAGATCATATAGATGGATTGTATGATCCTACAGCGTATGTGCAAAAGTTAAAAAAGAAATGCGATAACACATTTGTGGTCGTTGAAAAGATACTCGATTTTGATGAGGCACTTCCTTCGTTTTGGCCGATACAGGGGACATCAGGATACGAGTTTATGAATATGGTAAATGAGCTTTTCTGTTACCATAAAAATGAGAAAAAATCTTCATCCATTTATTCAAAATTTATTGATGCGGACATGCAGTATGAAAGACTTGTTGCCGATAAGAAAAGGCTTATTATTGGTAAACATATGGCTGGAAATATCGATAATATTGCGCATCAGATGAACAAGATATCAAGTAAAGATAAATACGGTATAGATATAACATTATATGGTTTAAAACGTGCGCTAGTGGAATTTATGGCAATGTTTCCAGTGTATAGAACATATATCAGTGTTGATGAATTTAGTGACGCTGATCAGCACTACATTAAAGAAGCTGCCCGGAAAGCGACTGATTCTAATCCCGGCTTATATTATGAACTTAAGTTTATTGAAAAATTCTTTTTGTTTGGCTTAGAAAATAATATTAGCGATGCTGACCGCCAGAATTGGGCGCGATTTGTTATGAACTTTCAGCAATTTACCGGCCCTTTAATGGCAAAAGGTTTTGAAGATACTACGCTCTATATTTATAACCGCTTAATATCCTTAAATGAGGTTGGCGGTGACCCGGGAATATTTGGTGTATCAGAAAAAAGTTTCCACGAGTTTAATAGTAAAAGAGCTGCTAGGTGGCCGCACTCGATCAATGCGACTTCTACTCATGATGTAAAGAGAGGAGAAGACATAAGGGCGCGGATTAATGTTCTTTCAGAAATACCGAAGGAATGGGAACAAGCTGTTAAGTTGTGGGCTGAAAACAATAAAGGAAAGAAGATTACTGTTAAGGGAAGGAAAGTTCCTGACAAGAATGATGAATATTTCTTCTATCAAACTTTGGTTGGATCGTATCCCGAAGCTGAAGATGGCTTAGACGATTATATTAAGAGGGTTAAAGAGTATAGCATTAAGGCTGTTCGAGAAGCAAAAGTGCATACGGCGTGGTTAAAACCTGATAATGAATATGAAAGTGCATATATATCTTTTATTGAATCCGTTCTGAAGCCGTCTACAGATAATCAGTTTTTAAAGCATTTTCTTCCATTCCAGCAAAAAGTTGCCCATTACGGCAGGTTGAATTCACTTTCTCAGACGGTGCTTAAGATGACAACACCAGGTATACCTGATTTTTATCAGGGGACGGAATTGTGGGATCTTAATTTTGTTGACCCTGATAACAGACGTTCCGTTGATTACAAGAAAAGAATGGGGCTTCTGCGTGATATCCAGAAAAAAGAAAAAAATAAAGTATCTCAACTAATTCAAGAACTGCTTTGTGCGATGTGTGATGGGAAAGTTAAACAGTATGTCGTTTATCGAGCATTGCGTGCGCGTAAAGAACTGAAAGATTTATTTCAAAAAGGTTCGTATATGCCGCTTGATGTTGAAGGAGCGCGTAAAGAACATATTGTTGCGTTTACGCGCAGACATAATGATCGGTGGGTGATCATTATTGTGCCACGATTTTTGGTCTCACTGGTCAATAAAGGAGAAATACCGCTTGGAAATAAAATATGGAAAGATACAGCAATTAATCTTAATAACATGCCCGGTCAGTGGCATAATGTATTTACCGATAAAGCGATATCGATAAAAGATGTACTGACAGTGGGTGAGGTTTTAAGCGAATTTCCCGTGGCTATTTTGGTTTCAAAATAAACACGTTATCAAAAAAATAGTTCTGAAATGTAAGTTTGCACTAAGTAAGCTTTTCAAAAAGACAAAAACATTGTTCTCTGATACAATTCCCTCAATGAAAAGATCATATGTACGCCTATTTTTAATGTTTCTCCTCACGGTAATTCTTTCGGTCCATATGTATATTAATATGGATTTCTTTGTTGAAAATCCTTTTACCAGATCGTATTCATTTCAATCACCGGCTTTGGTGGCTGTAGACCCTGAAGATAATATTTACCTTGTTGATGATGGTCTTAGACGCATACTCAAAATGGATCCGGAGGGGATTGTTTCCCATGTTATAACAGGGGGATCACGTAAAGAGAAAGAATTTTATCGTGCCGACGATATTACTACTGATATAGAGGGGAATCTCTACGTATTAAATTCAGTCGAGAATTTGCAGGATGGCTATGTTGAGAAACAACAGGTTGTGCGATATTTGCCGAACGGGAAATACGACCAGGTAGTGATGGAGTTTGATAGATCAAGGGACGAACGTCTTCGGCGTGATCTCTTTATCGCCAGCAATATATCTGTACGCGGCAATGCATTGTATTATTTTTTATTGCGAAAAAATACGGGGACGCTTTATTTTAAATATGATCTTCAAGAAAGAATTCCCAGGAAAATATTCACTATCGGATCTCTTAATAAATTAATTCGGTTTGCCCAGAACAAGAACCAAGAGATATTCCTTACCAAACTTGACGGTAAAGTGTATAAAACGAATATGCACGGGGAGTTAGCGGTTATTCCTCTTCCATACCCTGAAGAGACGCTATCAATGCCGTGGGATGTTTCATGCACTAAAGAAGGGGATGTATACATATCTGACATTGCCCAGGGAACTGTTATCGGTGTTGACAAGAGTGGAAAAGAGAAAATTGTTTATCCCCGATATCAACAAAGCGGAAAAACAAAAGCCTGTGAACAATTTCTTTTTAAATCTATAACTGTGCGAAGTGATGGGGTAATTGTTGCGATAAATGAAATTGATAGTGCGCTCTATTTTGTAAGTTCTGAAGGAAAGTTGAAAACAAAACTGACCTGTGGGTATTGTAACTCATGGGATAGATTATACGGTTTATTATTATGGATAGAGTTCGCATTTTTTCTTGTGCTCATTATATATATCCCTTGGTTTCTCTACGCACGTATTTTAAAACGCAAAATATCCCTTATTTTAAAACAGCTTTTTATTTTTATTCCCGCGCTGGTTGTTTCCGTATGTTTCGTGACATTTAAGATATATGATGCGATCTATAACCAGTATGTACATGACCTCTACAATACTATGGCGGGCTTCGCGCAAGTGGCGGCAACAAAGTTTGATCCTGAGGCAGTTGCTCGGATTAATAACCCCAGTAATTATCAAGATGCCGATTACAAAAAAGTTCTCTCTACGATGCATGTGTTACTCAATGATAATAAGGATCCTTGGAACGCCCTTGCATACTCAAGAATTATTAGGCTTAAAGATAATATGCCTTATGTGTGTGTTGACTGGTCGGGTTTTAGCGGTTCCTATTATCCGTTTGTAAAAGCCCGTCCTATGCACATGAAAGCGCTTCAAGACGGCACTATATCGTATGGAAGATATTCAGATATTGATACTGAGCTCTACAGCGCTGTAGCCCCTATATATAATAAGGAAGGGAAAATAGTCGGCATATACGAATATATGTTTAATGCAGACATTGTCGATGAGGTTACTATTGATTTTGCTTCTAATCTTGTACGCGGTATTTTTATCGTAATTCTATTCTTTTCGCTCATTATTGCGGTGCTGACATTTTTCCTGCTTTCATCTATCAGTAAGCTCAAACGTGCAGTTAACCGTATGGCTAAGGGTGAGTTTGACACTACGGTATCTATTAATACGAGAGATGAGGTAGAAGATCTTGGCCGCGGGTTTAATATTATGAGCCGGTATATACAGAATTATATTGAGAAGATTGTTAATCTGAATAAAGCGTACGTAAAGTTTGTGCCGCAGGAATTTTTACAGTTTTTACAAAAGGATAGTATTGTCAATATGAAGCTTGGGGATCAGGTTCAAAAAGAAATGACAATTCTTTTTGCTGATATACGTTCATTTACATCTCTTTCAGAAAAGATGACCCCGGAAGAGAATTTTAATTTTTTGAATTCGTATTTACATAGAATTGGGCCAGCGGTACGCGACAAGCATGGTTTTATTGATAAATATATCGGGGATGCCATCATGGCGCTCTTTCCAAATAAGGCTGATGATGCGATAGAGGCGGCCATTGAGATAAAAGAGAGGCTTGCCAAGTATAATGCTGAGCGGGCAAAACATGGATATGATCCCATAAATAATGGTATTGGTATTCATACCGGAAATATGATAATGGGTATTATCGGTGAAGAGGAAAGAATTGAAGGAACGGTCATATCAGACAGTGTTAATCTTGCATCACGCTTAGAAGGGCTTACAAAGATGTACGGTGCAGGAATACTTATTAGCGGTAAGACTATGATGAAATTAATTGATCCGTCTAAGTATCATTATCGATATCTTGATAGAGTGACTGTGCGCGGCAAGAAAATACCTGTATCAATATTTGAAATATATAACGGTGAGTCTTTAGAGATTATTGAATTGAAGGACAAAACGAGAGAAGATTTTGAAAACGGAGTAAAGTTGTATTACAACAAAAAGTTACACGAAGCTCGCGAGGTGTTCAGGAAAGTGTATAGTGCAAATGCTAAAGATTTTTCCGCGGAGCTTTATGTTAGACGATGTGATAATTTAATTAAATATGGGATCCCAGATGATTGGGATGGAATAGAAGTATTAGGAGTTAAAGAAAAATAGACCCCCACCTAGATTTCACGGGTTTCACCCCGCGAAATCATGAAACAGGGGGGATAGTTTCCTAATATACAAGGAGGGCAAAGGTGAAACGATTAAAAAATGGCGTTACTTTAGCGGCTTTTCTCGTAATGATCATATGTGTGTACTCTTTCTTGAATGGCAATGGCGTTTTTAAGGGGAAGTTTGAAAACGATTTTATTGCATGGTACATACTTGCAAAAGGTGTGTTTTGCTCAATCGCATTATACTTATTGGTATGTATAATAGAAACGAATATAGGTAATAAGAACGATTCCTAATCAGCAAAGACTGTATATCTTTGCGTGCATATACCCTATCGTCTTCACCTCTGCAGTCATATTTACTTACTGCGGCGGTGGGTATGAATTGCTATAAAGCTATATAAATCGTCATAGATTGCATTAAAGTTGCTGTAATAGAGCATTGTGCTAAAAATGTTGTGTTGCGGAGAGAGTCGGGTCGTAAGTATGGTTTATGGGACAGAGCTGTCATTATTATGTTAAATAGACTGGATTTCTTAATGATTTTTAGTCTGTGAAAGAAATGTTGTTTTATTATGGCGTAAATATATAAAATATTGGGAAATAATCGAAATAAATAAACTAGTTAAAAAAAATATATACCGGCCCCTTGACAGTGTAAATTTTATATGGTATAGTATTACCAACAAGTAACAAAGAAGGATGTTGATATTTAACTGTGATTAACTGGAGGGTGAATCATGAAAACATTAATCTCGAAGCTTGTGCAAACAAGCTACAAAGCTGTACTCATTTTTACCATCGTTGTCTTGCCATTTACCGTACTTTCAACTCAAGAAGGATATACTGCAGAGAAAGACTCAATTGACATTACTGCGGTGAGGGTCCCGGAAATCTTTGGCATTGTCAAAGAGGTCCATAAGGGAACAAACGATAAAACGGTGTTCCATATTCAGGATGCGCACTGTAACTTTGAGGCGCAGGATAACAATTCGAAGATCCTGAGGAACTTTGTTGATAATTACGGCATTGATGTTGTTGCCGTTGAAGGTTCAAGCGGTGTTATTGATACCGCACCTTTTTCAGGGTATCCCAATAAAAAGGCGCGTGATGACGTTGCTTTTTATTTTATGCAACACGGTAAGATCACAGGTCCGGAATATCTAGCTATCACCGGTGACAGGAAATTCACCCTCTTTGGAATAGAAGATAAAGCACTGTATAAAGAAAACTATGATTTATTCTTGAAGTCACTTAAGTTTAAAGCTGAGGCGGCATCACGTATTGATGAGCTAAAAGGGATCTATGTTTCATTAATGAACAATATGTATGGCCCAGAGCTTAAAGGGTTCAATGCGAAGGTTTTGGAATATAAAGACGGAAAGATCAAATTTACCGAGTTTGCAAAAGTGCTCAATGAATATGCTGATCACATGAAGCTTGATACCAAAAAGTATAAGAATCTTTCCCTTCAAAAGGAAACCCAAACTATTGAAAAACAAATAAATTTTGATGATGTTGAGAAAGAGAGAGGGGCTCTCATTGATACGCTAAGCAAAAAACTCTCTAAAGATGAACTGTCTGATCTTGTCACAAAGAGTTTGTCATTCAGACTTGGCCGCATGACATCAGAAGAATACTATTCTCACCTCAAGGATTATGCAAAAAAAGCCAATATTAGTCTCAAAGATTACTCAAATCTCTCAAAATATATTGAGTATCTCAATGTGTTTGCAAAAATTGACAAAGAAAAACTCATTGATGAAGCCGATCAGCTTGAAAGTGCGATTAAGGATAAGATGTTTGCTAATAAAACGCAAAGAGAGCTTGATCGTCTTGCAAAAGACGTTGATATTCTGGGAAAACTTTTTGCCTTAAAGCTTTCAATAAAAGATTATAATACGTTTAATAATAACAAAGCTTCGTTTACATCAAAGAAGTTTCTTGATTTTGCACGTAAGCATGCAAAAAAATACGGTATTTTTGTGCCGAAAGGAAAGAATATTCCGATTATTGATAACAACATGGACACCGTTGACAGTTTTTATCAAATCGCAACAAGACGAGATAAATCACTTATTGATAACGCGTTATCAGTAATGAATAAAAGAGGCCAGAATAAGATTGTTGTTGTTACAGGTGGTTTCCATACAGAAGGTATTCGTGATCAGCTAAAAAGAGATGGGTATTCTTACATGATCATAACTCCGCGCATAACAAAGTTTGATGTTTCTAATCCATACGTAGATGTTATGACCGGTAAAGAAACCCCGCTTGAAGCGATGCTTACCGGCACGGTTATGCAAACCGGAACGCTTTCTCCTGAAACAGAATTAGATAAGGAAAAATTTAAAAAGGTTTTTACAGCGATTGCGAAAGTTAATGAAACTCTTCAGAAATTAGAAACAGGTGAAGCGGCAAAAGATGAATTGGAATTTAAAAAACGCCTAGAGAAAAATCTAAAAGTTTTAAATCCGAATAAAGATGTTGTTGTGCAGTATTCACCGCAATTCGGAATTTATTATTTTATGAAAGATCGAGGGACAGATTCATGGGGCGCGATATATCGTATAGCTCTCACTGGACAGGAAGCAGTTCCTACTGCGCTTGTCGGTAATGAATTGCCAGGCGTTACCGAAGCAGTCGGGACATTGGCAGGCGAAGGTCTTGCCTTGCCAGGATATACGGTAAAGGTGTACGCTCCAAACGCTACAACGCGCGAACGGTTGGTTGTGGAATTAGATGGGGAGATAACTGCAGCAACTTTTGGTGAACTTTTAAATGAGAAGAGAAGAGAAGTGATCGAGGGGCTTAAAGGTCAATTTAAGACTATATCAGACCAAGATGTTCCAAACGCATTAAAGGGCATTATAGACGTTATAGGGGGGACATTCAATCTGACAGTTGTTCCTTCAAATCATAAAATCAATACCAGTCAATTGCAAATTGGTGAAAAAGAAGCATATGGAGTGAGCATTGGTTCTAACTTTGTTATAACTGAAGAAGCGTTGAAGTCTACAGATCCGAAAGTGGTTGCGGAGCTCGTTAAAGCCGCAAAGCATGAAATGGCCGAAATGGATGAGCTCAGAAAAGGTGCATCGCCTGATCAGGATGTTAATCATAAAAAATATGCTCATGTTCTCGGACTTATGGCTGAGCTCGGTGATAACGAAGCGTTACCAGCACGTTATATTGAGTATATGGACAATCTTTTAAGTAGTGGTAACTTCTTGCTAATAAAACAATTGGCTGATAATACAGACGCGAAGATTGAGGAAATTGAAGCGAATCCATACTTCAAAAAAGATGAAAAGACGCGATTCTTTGCGGTCAATACTGCTCGTCTTATCAAGGCATATTTACTGAATTATAACTCCACTATCAGCGGTCAGGCTCAAATGACACAGAGTCTGGTTGATGTTATGAAGGCGCGCTCAACGATAACGGATCAAAAAGTATTGCCGCTTGCAAATGTATTTCATGAGTATGCAGTAAAACTTTTTCAGAAACAAGATATTTCAAAGCAAAAAGGCTACACCGGAGCGGTTGCAAACTACTTTAACAATAACGGCTGTGATTTACGTGTTGCTGAGGCGTCGATGTCTGAAGAGGAGAAACAGGAACTCATTGATAAAACAGAACCGCTTTCCCCAAGAGAGCTCGGGAAGGTTAGGAATCCTACCGCGGTATTTAATGGTAAAGACATTGAAAATCTTCCGGATATTGTAAAGAGAGCCATAATTCTTGGCGAAATGAAACCGATTGTTTTTATTAATATCAAAGAATTGGCCGGTGGTGAAAATTTCCTTAATTATTATGCTAAAGCCATGAATTATGCCCGTGAATTGAATGGAAATGTAACGTTTATCTTTTCAGTCGAAAAGCCAGATCAGTGGAAGCAGGATAATCCGGGCCTGATGAACGCGCAATACCGTATTGTGAAATTCTTCGGGGAGGATTTTTATTTAAACTCTGATATTGTTGGTATACCTGATGGTGGGAATAAAACCCGCGGGTTAACCCAATCAGTTGAAAAAGCGGGTGAATGGTACGTAACTGCCCAGATGAGAATGTTGTGGGCATGTTTCATCGATATGATGAGTCGAAGATTACGTATTCCGAATGTAAATGATTATGTGTCAATTGATGCAGGTGATAATGTCCTTATAACCGGAGGAGATAGTGTTGGGTTTGATGATGATGGGCAAGGAAACATGGTCAAACGTCCGATCAGTGAGATCTATCCTGAAAGAGACAACATGCTTCTTTCCGGTAAAGAAGCTCTAATTCTAGATCCGAAAGATATGGATACTTTTGCTGATATAGTAGACCGTATCATTAAAGACAAAGACCTAAGCTTATCCGCAAAGATTAAAAAAGCACGACCAAACGAAGCAAGAGTGTTAAGAAAGAATTTCTTGGAAACAAATGTTCTTAATGGTAAGGATGCTGAAGGTAATGTTGATCCAGACGAGCAAAAATTTGTTGATAAAGTGCAAGCTGAGCTTTCGCATGTTTTTGAGCGTATAGCCAAGGAAAAAATAGAACAGCTCGGGGCATTTACGACCAATGCAAAAGGTGAGATAAAGCTGTTTTTGGAAAAAGAGCGTCCGATCGCTATTATGGCTGCTGCCTATACGGACGGTGAAGGGCGCATTAACAAGAACCTCTTTGTTATGCTGTTAGCGAAAAAGTTTATGCTGGAACTCTTTAAGCAAGCCGAACAGAATCCGCTTCCAAACGATATTCTGCCATTTGAAGGATTTTACAGTTTCTTTAAAGCGTTTAGCATATCACTGCTTGATAAAAAAGGATACAGTAATGCAATAATCGACAGAGCGAAGGAGTTTAAGGTATTTTACACAAACGATATTGCTGTTAAGGAAAAAGCGGTCAGGGATCAGCTAGCAAAGAAAGATGAGAAAACTATCACGAAGGTTGAAAAAGAAAAAGAGGTTATATTAAAGAAGAAACCTGAGTTGGAAAGTCAACCTGATGTACTTGTCGATCAAGCTATATCTGCGCTTGCATTAAATCAGTGGGCCAAAGAACTTGCTAAGAACAAAAATTTCAAAGATTGGTTTAAAGAATTCAAAAGTGTTGCAGAGACCACACGCGGTGTATCAATCGAAGGATCGTGGCTTGATGCAGGTGACGTAACAAGTTATTATGAGGTTGTTTTTGACGCGTATATTAATCATATGAAATATTTCAGGGGAGAGAAGGATGCCGTTGCGGTTGATACTATAGACGATTCTGAGCTGATAACTTCCCCCGAGCAAAAAAACTTGTTCCTGGATAATGTGGTAATTAAAGGCGGTATAAAAGTAAAAGTAAATAACGATACGATATTGCAGAATTGCTATTTTGAAGGCCCAATCGGTACCAGCATTGCTCTTCCTTCGGGAATATATATGAATTGTCGAATAGTGCTCGGTAAAGATAGAAACGTAAACTTTAATGATAAAAGCGGTAAAGTGTTTATTTCCGGGATGTATTTTGACGGAACGCATGACGTCTATGAGTACGGTGCGGACATCAACAACCTATCAGAAAAGGATATCGTTAAAACCGTTGTTATACGCGGTGACGAACTTTATCGTCAGTTAGCGGTAAGAAACAATAAAGGTGAAGTTGTCTGGATAGAAACACGTGTACCTGTAACACATAATCCTAAAGGTATAACCATTAAACAAAATATTGTTAACACGGACAGGCTTGTAGGACTGCTTAATAATCCGATTATTAGGGATGGTCTTGTTAAAAAGTCTCCTGAGCAGTATACAATCGGGGATCTAGTGTACGATAATGCTAAAAGAGAAGTGGAAAAAAGAGCAGAAAAAAGAAGGGATATACAAAAAGCAAATCTCTTAGTTGAAGCGTTCCCACAGATTATTTATAAAAATGTTGTTGCTCGAATTTCTCCTGAGTTTAAGTATGTTCTTACATTTGATGAGTTTATAAATCGAGTTTCTTTACGTGCCACCACGGAGCGTAGCTGGTGGAGAGATAACGTGGCTCCGGTTATCGATGATATGTTTAATGACAAGGAGTTTCTCAAAGCAAATCTGGCTGATAAATTAATCGAGGATTATAAAGCAAATCATCCGGAAATGCTTGACAGTGAAAAGAATATCAATGAATCGTGGTATGGCAACGAAATGATTAAAGGATATCGCCTGGAAGAATTGCAGAAGACAGTGGCAAACATCAGAAACACTGAGCAGGAAGAGAAAAACAAGCAAGACATTCAAATAGAAATGGCTAAACGTGAGTTAGAGAAAAAATTCAGAGGACCTGGCATTGCTGAACAGTTCAAAGAAGAAGTTATGCCTAATGTGCCAGAACAATTTAATGAAATTTTCACAGACCAGCTTTTCGATTATTTCCCGCAATATACCGCGGACGAAATAATCAATGGCGATGAACTTCCTGTTATGAGTTTTTATTTCAGTGCGATAGTACGAGATAAAAACGGTAATCCAATCGAAATTGAAGACGAAGAATTTGCTAAAATCGCAAGAAGTAAATTGCGGGTTGTGATTGAAGATGAAGCAGGAGAAATTACCCGTATTCAAGATATTGGTATTGTGAAACTTGCTGATAGGAATGAAATGACCGGTCAATATGACATGGTATTAAATGCTCCTGGTCTTAAAAGATACAAAGTTGAATTTTCCTCAAATCGAGTGAAAAACATTCTTGCATATGCAGGTCACACCGGTAAGAATATCCTCAAGGTATCACCATGGATTATGTTGCCTGGCCAAGTTGAAGAAGTATGGGGTAATTTTATGCCGATAACAGAAGAAAACCCGTATGGTGACTTGATCGTTAGTTTAACCGGTGAACAAGTGATGACACCATCTGGGGGTGGTATGAATCCAGAGCAAAGAAGAAAACTTCTTGATGAAGGCATCTATAACGGAATAAAGACGGCACTTGTAACTGCTATTGATAATTTCAGAAATAATAAGGATCATAAGGATCAATGGAAGAATGATTTGCGTTGGGCGATGAGTGAAGTCAGCGGAAATCTTCCTGCTACACAGAAAATGAAATACCTACCAGCTTTAGTATCAGTTCTCGATGAGCTTGCTCGTGAAAGTGAAAGAGGGCAGAATTATGTTGACTCACTATATAATGATATGCTTCCAGAATACATAAGCGAGGAAGAGGCAAAAATTGCACAAGCGGGCGTGACCTCAGGTTTTAAGGCGCAAATAACTGAACAGATAGATGTTGCCAAAGCGGTACTTGCAGCGCGGGCTTTTGCTGATAGTATCATGGGGAATGTTGATGCAGTAGATGTCGTCGATAGGAAGGTAATTATCAGTACAATTCTCAAGGATGCTGAAGTTTCAGGTGTTACAGTGAAACTGCCGCCTGACGAAGGGGAAGTTATTATCGGTAAGGGGCAACCGATAGAAAACTTTACAATTGAAGGTGACCTTGTTAATAAGGAAACGATTTCAAAGCTGCTTATGGAACTTACTGCGAGAAAAGATATTATTGAAAATGATCTTGGTCTTAAGCAGATCATGGAGATGGGTGAAAGTCCGAATGTTGATCAGCTTAATATTTCGCTAGACTTGATTGCGGAATACGACGCAAGGAATAATGAAATACGTAACCGCGGTATCGGTTTTAATAAAATACTGAATAAGCTTGTCAATATGGGTGTTCATGTGAATATTGTAGTTGATCTTCAGAATGAAAATATTTCAAAAAAGATTAATGAAAAAGGAGAGCTTGAAGCAAGAACCGAAGAAGAAAAAGAGAGTATAGAGAATCAAATAAAAGCTCTTGTAAATGAGATTTTGCTTAAATCAGAGGGTATTGACGAAGCTATGATAAATAAATTAAACAAACGTGAAAAAGGTCAAGTTGAGATTGTACTGGCTAAAGATGTTGAAAAAGCGATCGCTCAAGTGGAAAAGGTAAAGGGTGTTGAGATTCCAAAAGAGAAAAACAGATGGCTTATTGATGCCAAGCAGACAACTTATATCAAAAAATTAGGAAAGGAGAAGATTCCGTATTTTGTTGGTATGCCGGGTGTTTCTATTGGTGATTTAATATCATTCATAATGACGGTTGATAACCCACTTGATATAGACGAAGTGGTGTTGGCATTGGACGAACTAGGTTTTACTGAAAAACAAATCAAAGAGTACAGAAAAAATAAGGTAATGCCACCAGTGCGTCAGACAGAAAGTATGCTTAAGTATCTCTATAATAATCCAAGAGCATTCGAAATTGCGGCATAAAACAAAACGAAGTATGAACGAAGAGAGACGAAAGACGAGAAGCACCCCGATAAATCGGGGTGCTTCTTTTTTAAATGTATCCCGCTTTGTTATTTTAAGCTCGTAAGCCCCACTCGTTTGTATTATAATGACTAGGTGTTTTGTGCTAGGTTTTAGGTGTTAAAAGCAAAATGCTTGTTAATTTTTTTGTTTTGTTTTAAATTTTGTCTTATAGCATATAGCTTACAGCTTAAAGCTGAACGAAATCGCCCCCTTAGCTTAACGGATAAAGCACAAGCCTCCGAAGCTTGTGATGGGAGTTCGATTCCCCCAGGGGGCACATCAAAAAGCTATAAGCTATAAGTTTTAAACGATAAGTAAAAATAAAAGAACAAATTAAAAGAGAAGGGTATATCATGGGACGATGTGATGGAAGAAAAAATAATCAACTGCGATCGGTAAAGATAACAAAAAACTATTTAAAACAAGCTGATGGATCCTGCCTTATTGAAATGGGAAATACGCGTATTATCTGCGCCGCATCAATTGATGAAGGTGTTCCGCGTTGGTTGAAAAATAGCGGACAGGAAAAAGGCTGGATAACCGCTGAATACTCCATGCTTCCCGCATCGACAGGATCTCGTATGCAGAGAGAGTCTTCGCGCGGAAAGGTAAGTGGTCGTACACAGGAAATCCAACGGTTAGTTGGAAGATCACTAAGGGCGATATGTGACCTTAAAAAACTGGGTGCAAGAACAGTGTGGATTGATTGTGATGTTTTAGAAGCTGATGGTGGTACGCGTACAGCTTCAATAACCGGCGGTTTTGTTGCTCTAACGCTTGCGTTACAGAAACTCATTAAGAAAGAAATCATTACTGAGTTGCCTTTTATTTCTGGGATAGCTGCTGTGAGCGTTGGTATTGTTGACGGTAAACCGATGCTTGATCTCTGTTACGAGGAAGATTCTTCAGCTGATGTTGATATGAATGTTGTTATGACGAGTACGGGAAAGTTTGTTGAAATACAAGGGACTGCTGAAAGTGACCCTTTCAGTGATGAAGAGTTAGATAAGCTCCTTGTCCTTTCACGTAAAGGTATTAAGGAACTGTTTGCAATTCAAAATAAACTAGTCTAGTTTTTAACTAATAGCTTATAGCGTATAGCTTATAGCTCAGACTGCGGAGGTTTACTTAATGAGTGAAATTGTTTTTGCAACAAGGAATACAGGTAAAAAGAGAGAATTTGCGTTACTGATGAAGGAGTTTGACCTTACCATCTCCTCGTTAGATCATTTTAATGATGTGCCGAATGTAGTTGAAGATGGGGCAACGTTTAAAGAAAATGCTGAGAAAAAAGCATTGGAAATCGCGAAGTTTACCAATAAATTGACTGTTGCAGATGATTCAGGTCTTGAGGTGTGGGCGTTAGAGAATAAACCTGGAGTGTATTCTAGCCGTTTTGCGGGTGACGCCGCAACGGATAAAGATAATAATAAAAAGCTTCTTGAAGTTATGAAGAATATTCCTCTAGCACGAAGAGGAGCTTCTTTTAGGTGTGCTATATCTATCGCAACACCTGAAGGTGTTGTTGGTACTGTAGAGGGATCATGTGATGGAGTGATCGGTTTTGAGGAAAAAGGGTTTAATGGATTTGGGTACGATCCTCTTTTTATCCGTAACGATTATGGGAAAACTTTTGCTGAGTTAGAGGATTCGATAAAAAATCGTATAAGTCATAGAGCACGTGCATTTGAAAAAGCTAAAATGATTTTCGAAAGAATACTTGGATGATTGGTTGTAACATATGAACAAAAATATTGCGGTTTCACTTGTGTTTTCTTTAGGCATACATTTATCAACGTTTACGTTGGCACGTCATGATGGACTTTATACTGATCCCCGGCAGCTTATGGCAAGGGCTATGGAAGTCCAGCGGCAGAAAGGGATGGATTTACTCTTTGTTGATACCGTAAAGCAGGAACTTAAAGGTGGGTCCCCCAGACGAACAAATGTTATTTCAAATAATGATAATGTTGCGCAAGATCTAACCAAAGGAAATCAAGGAAAACGTGGAATATCTCCGAATGCAGGGAAGCCTTCTAGTGTTAAACAGCTTGGTGATCTTTCGCCGGGTATAGGCAAACAAATGAGTAAACCTAATCCGGAGGTATTAGATGATCTTAAAGTTGCGCCACAAAAGGCCACAAAAATAGTATCAAAACCTGTTACCCCAGTAAAAAAAGCACATTCACAACCTGATAACAAGACAACAGCAAGAAAGTCTATTTCCTTCATGGATAAAATAAAACAAATGCAATCAGATGTGGTTCTTCCTGAAGATGTTGCAAAAAAGATAGACAAGATTGTCCGTGAAAAAGCAAAGGAAGAAGATTTTGTTGCCAAACGCAAAGAAATTGAAAAAACCTGGGAAGAACTTATGAAAAAAGAACGTGAAGAAAAAAAACATTCAAAAGTTTCGCGTTCACCTCGGTCACAATTGAGGCAGAAAGGAAAAATAGCGATGCTTCCGGGGGATATTAAAAAGATGAGCACAGACAGTGATGACGATGTCGCACGGTTTGGAGAGATCACTTTTAATGCGAACCAATATGAGATAGGTGAGTACTTTAAAAACCTTAAAGAAAAGATAGAAGATTATTGGCTGCCCTATTTGGCGTTTACCTATAGTGGCGGGAGTATGTTTGGGAATAAGACGGTTATCCTCTTTAGGGTGTATCCGAGCGGTAAAGTAAAAAACATAAAGGTGCTTGAGCATAAAGGCGATGAAGTATTAAAAGATTTCTGTCTTGCGGCGATTGCTAACAATGCTCCTTTTGAGCCTTTACCTCAGGGATTTATTGATGTTACGGGGTATGAGTATCTGCCAATAGTATTTACGTTTGTATATTAAATTCGTTCATAGTTCACACCCATAAAATTTAAGTAAATTTTTCTGGGTATTGTCCCCGCAGGGGATAGAAAAAAGAAAGGTAAAAATGGATATAATAAAAATTACAGGTCTTGCAGCCGGAATACTCACTACCGTATCATTTCTTCCACAGATGATTAAAGTACATAGAACAAAACACACAAAAGATTTATCTCTCTACATGTATTTTATATTTTCTCTTGGTGTAACATTATGGTTTGTCTACGGCATTATGCTTAAGGAATACCCCATCGTTATTGCTAACTTTGTTGCATTGTTCTTTGCCCTGTATATATTATGCATGAAAATCAAGTACAAGTAGCAGTTATTCAACGAGTGATGCGGGGTTAATACACACTTCTTGTTCTGATAGGTACGTGCGGGTTAGGATCTGATAATTCTTTCTCTTTGTGTTGTATCATCATCTTTTTGTGATATTCACTCGTTGGTGCGTTCTTTCTGACAACAAAATGAAATACTGCGTAGAGAAGGAATCCGAGAACAATTGCTATGAGTAGAAAATTAAATAGCACAAAACCAAAACCTTTTTTTTCTCCAAAACCGTATATTTTGTCTCTGTTAGATGTTGATGAGAGAAATGCATTTTTCAATCCTTTGAAAATATTTTTCATATAAGCATCTTTATACTAGATAGTTATTAATAAGCTGTTTGTTGTGCTGTATTATGCTCGGATGATTCCATATACAGTGATTTAGACATGTTTGGGATATACTCAGTTATAGTTAAATAAAGAAATATTGAAAGCAAAATAATAAAAGCTATTACTAATATTTTTGATATAAGCGCTCTTGTTCTGCAGCTTACAAGATACGTGTCATAAAGATCATACATGAGTATCAGAATCTTGTTATGCCACCAGTGATGAATTTTTTTTATCAAGCTAAACATGCATATATATGTACCATTATTCAGCAATATCATCAATACAAAAGTAGAAGATCATAAAAACGGCTGATTTTATGCTTGACATGGAACCTGTTGAGTAGCATAATCTTATGTTTTTTGCAATAGTGTCTTTATTAATGTTTGCCGGGGCGTAAAATGAGTTTTAACTGGGTTGATCTATTGATCGTGCTTATTGTGGTACGCGGTATATATATTGGGATAAAGACAGGTTTGTCGTACGAGTTTTACCGGTTCCTAGCACTTATACTTGCGTATTATAGTGCACTTGTTTTTCACTCTGACGGTGCTCGTTTTATTATGTCGCACACACTTATAAAAGAAAAATGGGCGCATTTGGTTGCTTTTATCGGTATTGCAACGATTGTGTTCCTTGTGGTCATCATAGTTCTTAAAGTGCTTCATAAGATAATGCGCATTGAGTTTGCTCCAGGGATAAATGGTATTGGCGGGGGGATTATCGGCGGGTTGCGGTCATTTTTTATTGTCTCACTCGTGCTTCTGGCAATATTTTTTGTGCCGTGCAGATACATAAAAAAACAAATATATGATGATTCATATTTGGGCAATTATGCTATTAAATATACGCCGCGGGTGTTTAGTTATGTTTCAAAAAATATTTCAATTACGAAATTGATAAAACGTTCGGTAAGGGTTCAAAACATTCGTGATAGAAAAATAAAGAAAAAGGACACGTATAAGGAACCCACGGTGCGTAAAGAGAAAAAACCGGATGAAGTCATAAGGAGTACTGCCACGATAGAGACTAAAAGCGATAGTAGTCCGAAGAATGAAGAAGCGACTGTCTATAGTGATGACATTCCATTTATAGTTGGTGAAGATATTGAAGAGTATCCTGGTGAATAATAGGTTGTAAATATATGACATTATCTTATAGCTTACAGCTTATAGCTTGAGAAAGGGGGATCAATGAAACTGAAAGATTTTTATAAGTTTGTTATTAATGAAGGTGTAGCAGTAGATCCACGAGGCAAAAAAGGTGTTGCAGATGAATTGAAAAGAGTAAAAGACGGGTATGATGATCTGCCGTCATGGAAAAAAGATATATTTGATAAAATACTTCTCACCAATCCTTATGCGGATACACGGATATTGCATGGTAATCCTGAGATGGATGTTAAAACAATATTAGTAGGAATTGATATTGAAATGGGTGAATTGCTTCTTGCTGATCGTCTTAATCAAAAAGGGACAAAGATTGATCTTATCATGGCTCATCATCCCGAAGGGAAAGCTCTCGCGGGCTTATATCAAGTAATGTATTTACAGGCTGACGTACTGAATAAGTATGGTGTGCCGATTAATGTTGCTGAAGGGTTAATGGCTGAAAGAATTAAAGAAGTCCGAAGACGGCTTTTACCTGTAAATCATACACGTGCTGTTGATGGTGCACGCCTTTTGGACTTACCTTTTATGTGTGCTCATACTCCTTGTGACAATCACGTGGTTGATTATTTGCAAAAACTGTTAAATAAAAAGAAACCACGAGTACTAAAAGATATTGTTGAAATGCTTGAGGAAATTCCAGAATATAGAAATAGCATCAAAAATGATGTCCCCCCCACGATTGTAAGCGGTACTGCGCAAAGACGATGCGGTAATGTATTTGTTGATATGACCGGTGGAACGGAAGGGTCGAGGAAGATTTTTGAAAAATTATCCAAAACTGATATTGGTACCGTCGTTGGTATGCATTTTACCGATGAACACGTTAAGGAAGCTGAAAAAAACAATATTAATTTGATTATTGCGGGACACATGGCCAGTGATAATCTGGGAATTAATTTGTTTTTGGACAAGGCATCTAAAAAAGACAAGAAACTGAACATTATTTCGTGTTCTGGATTCTATCGTTTTAGCAGAAATTAAATGGGGACATGCCCTTTTTTTAAGTTTTTAGTCTGTGGTATGAGAATATAGAATTTCGATATTTGGATTTAGGATTTGTGAAAGTTATGGCTGGTTTTATACCTGAGAATATACTTGATGATGTTCAATCTGCAAACGATATTGTGGAGATTGTATCCGGGTATATACCGCTGAAAAGAGCGGGGAAAGATTACAAGGCGTTATGTCCTTTTCACAATGAGAAGACACCGTCTTTTATGATCAGTCCGCAAAAGCAAATATTTCATTGTTTTGGCTGTGGTGTTGGCGGAGATGTTATAAACTTTGTAATGAAATATGAAAGAATTGAGTTTGTTGAAGCGGTACGCATGCTGTCAGAACGTGCGGGTATTATCTTGCCGGCATTTGAAAAGACGGACAAGGCTGTATCAAAAAAAGAAAAGATATATGCGTTAAACGCTTTTGCTGCAGAGATTTATAATCGATTGTTGTTTAAAGAAAAGAATGCTGATATTGGGCGCAGATATATAAAGGACAGAGGGCTCAGCTCAGGAACCTGTGAGCAGTTTTTGGTTGGATACGCGCCGAATAGTTGGGATTTTATGCTAAGTAGTGCACATAAGGCAGGGTATTCTGATAGGGAACTTTTTGATGCCGGGCTCATTATTGAGAAACAAGGAAAATCAGGAACTTTTTATGATCGTTTTAGAGATAGGATCGTATTCCCTGTCTGGAACACGCAGAATAAGATCACTGGTTTTAGTGCTCGAGTGTTAGATGGGTCGTTACCGAAGTATGTTAATACTCCTGATACGATAGTGTACAATAAAAGCAAACTGCTCTACGGACTCAATGCGGCAAAAGATGCTGTGATTGAACAGGGGTATATTGTAGTCTGTGAGGGGCATGTGGATTTTCTTACATTGTTCCAAGCAGGTATAAAGAATGTGTGTGCGTCTCAGGGAACTGCATTTACCAGTTTTCATGCACGTTTGTTTAAACGATATACCGATAAGGTCATTGTTTCATTTGATTCTGATAGCGCCGGAGAGAGCGCTACTTTGAGAAGTTGTGAGATTTTTATTGAAGAGGGACTTTCGGTAAAGATACTGGTTTTGCCAAAAGGTTATGATCCTGATAGTTATGTAAAAGAACATGGCGCTGAATCTTTTACTGAACTTATTTCTCAGGCGCACGATCTTTTTGATTTTAAGCTTGAAATTTTAATGAGAAAGATAGATTATAGTTCTCTTCATGGCAAGTCACGTATTGCTGAGAATATGTTTGAGACAATAGCCAGGTTGCCTTCCGCAATATCAGCGAGTGAATGCGTGAAGAAATTAGCTGAAAAATTGCAGATTAGCGAAGAAGCGACGTGGTTGGAATTTAGGAAGAAAAAAACTGGTAAAAAAGCATCAAGAGAGACACAGGAAGAAAAAACAGTGATATCGGTGCCCCCGTGGGAGCGTGATTATATTGCGCTTGTAATGGAGGACCATAGGTGTCTTGATGCTATGGGCGTAATAATTGCAGTATCTGATTTTTCTAATGTGCACTTGAGAAAGATACTTGAAAACATAATAAATTTGCGAAACGATAACAAACTTAATTATTCTACTCTGACAAATAGTCTTGAGGATCAAGAATTAAAAGATATGGTAAGTTCATTGGCGTTCAAACATTCTAACGCGAGTGCAGATGACAAAGTATCGATTTTTAAAGATTATTTGTGTAACATTAAAAAGAGAAGTATTAGAGGAAATATGAATAGTATTGTAACGAAAATTGCTCATGCAGAAAGGGAGCATGCAGACTATTCTGATTTGTTGCGGAAAATGGAAAAGAAGAAATTAGAATTAGGAAATATTACACGTGAGATCGCGCTGTTTTGCGAAAACTATAGATAGAAATAAACCGCAAAAACAATACACGAGTAAAATGCCGTGTATGTTGAGAATGAGGGGATGATATATGAAGAAGAAAGTTACTAAAAAAGTAAAAAAAATGCCTGAGAAAAAGAAATCTCCTGTGAAGAAAAAAACACCAAAGGCTAAGACACTAAAGAAAGTTCTGCCGGTTAAGAAGAAGAAAAAGGTAGAGAAAAAAGTAAGTATAAAGAAGGTGAAAAAGGCGGTAAGGGCGTCTTCTAAGAAGACAGCGGTAAAAGCGAAAAAAGTACGAATATCTAAAAAAACAATGGAGAGTGTAGAAAAGCAGTTGAGTAGAGATTTAAGGAGCCAGAAAGTTAAGGAGCTTATTTCTCTCAGCCATGAAAAAGGATATTTAACCTACGGAAACATTAATGACGTATTGCCTGACCAGGTGGTGAGTTCGGAAGAAATTGATTCTATTATGATGTTACTCAGGGGAATGGATATTCAGATCATTGATTCTACCGAGATTGAACGCAAAAAGTTTGAAAAAGCTGAAAAATTAAAGCAGGAGAAGACAGCAAAGGCGTCACGGATAGACATTCTCGATGATCCTGTACGTATGTATTTAAAACAGATGGGACAAGTGCCCCTCCTGAGTAGGGAAGAAGAAGTAAGCATTTCAAAGAGAATTGAAACTGCAGAAACACAAATCAGGAGAGTTATATTTCGGTATGGTTTTATTCCGAAAGAATTCGGACAACTTTCAAAGAGGTTAATCAGTGGAAAAGAGCGTTTTGACAAGATAGTGCAGGAGAAAAAAGTTAAAAACCGGGAGAGTTATGTAAAAACACTCGCAAAACTGAGCAAACAACTGAAAGCACTTGATACAAAATGTACTCAAAAATGGAAACTGACTTTAAAAAGCAATGTATCGGAAGAGAAGAGAAAGAAATTGTACAATGAGCTTGAAAAAAGCAGAAATGATATCCAGAACAGTTTGAAGAAATACTGTTTTAGGCAAAAAGCTATTGAAGATTTTGCAAAGAAGATAGATGCACTCAGCATAAAGATTGAACAGATACAGAACAGGATTAGAGAATTAGAGGGTGGACGAAAGGTTCAAAAGATTGTTGCTCTCCTTAAGAATGAGAAGAGAAAATTGAAACGTATTGAACTTGTTTCGCGTCTTCCAATTGACGAATATCATACGTTGAACGCACAGTTAAAAGATTGGATTGGCAAAGCACATCAGGCAAAATCAGAGATGGTTGAAGCAAATCTTAGGTTGGTTATCAGTATCGCAAAAAAATATACCAATAGAGGTTTGTCATTCTTGGATTTAATTCAAGAAGGTAACTTAGGCTTGATGAAAGCGGTGGAAAAGTTTGAATATAAAAGAGGATATAAGTTTAGCACCTATGCTACGTGGTGGATAAGGCAGGCAATCACGCGAGCTATTGCTGATCAGGCGCGTACTATACGTATTCCTGTGCACATGATAGAGACAATCAATAAGCTTGTACGCGCGTCAAAGAAAATTGTCCAGGATTCAGGGCGGGAACCGTCTCCAGAAGAGTTATCAGAGGAAATGGATTTGCCGCTTGAAAAGGTGCGAGGAATATTAAAGATTGCACAACATCCAATATCACTGCAGGCGCCGATAGGTGACGGTGATGATAGTCATTTCGGTGACTTTATTGAGGATAAGGGAACAGAATCACCGTCTGATGCGACGAGTTATACGCTTTTAAAAGAACAGATGCAGGAGGTCTTGGATACCTTGACCCCGCGTGAAAAGAAAGTGCTTATGCTTCGTTTTGGGATCGGGGATGGGACGCCTCGGACATTGGAAGAAGTTGGAAAAGAATTTGATGTTACGCGTGAACGTGTCAGGCAGATTGAAGCAAAAGCGCTTAGAAAAATGAGACATCCAACGCGCAGAAGAAAATTAGTTGGTTTCTTAGAAGTCGAAGATAATCAGTATTTGAAAATTTTATTTAGTTCGTAAAAAAGTTGCTATTTCAATAAAATAATATTAGTATGTACGTTCAAATTCAGGGCCCATAGCTCAGTTGGTTAGAGCAACGGTCTCATAAACCGTGGGTCGATGGTTCAAGTCCATCTGGGCCCATTTCTGTAAAACCGATTGTAAAATGTCTTTAAGGTGCAGTATGTGTAAGTTAATTGTTAATGTAAGTACTATTAAGGTGCGATTACTATCTTCTCATGTCCACTATACTCTGTAAAAGCTGTGTTTTTATTTGCTGCTTCCTGCTTATCGGTTGCAAGAATGTCCCCCTTATTAAAGATGCCAACTATTACTACCACGAAGGCGTAATATTATCTGAAAAAGATCGCTTTACTGAAGCCGAGAAGTGTTTTTCGAAAGTCATAGAAAAAAAACCCGAGCACATTAATGCTTATTATAATCTTGGGGTTATTTATGATGAGAGAATGATGCTTCCTGAAGCAATTGAAGCATATGAGAAAGTCATTTCACTTGACCCTGGATTTTATGAGGCCTGGTATAGGTTAGGTGTTATACAATGTTTAGAGGGTAACGATCCTGAAGCGATCAACTGCTTTAAGAAGGTGTTAGAATACGAACCTCAGCATCAAGGCGCATGTTATAATCTTGCGATTCTTTACAATGATGAAGGTGATTGCTCTCAGGCGCTATCATATTACAAAAAAATTGTAGAGATTAATCCAAAAAACATCCAAGCGCTTAATAATTTAGGATTGTTGTATGCAGAGAAAAAATATTATGTACTTGCAGAAGATTCTTTTAAAAAAGCGCGAAGGATAAATCCTGACTATTGTGAGGCATATAACAATTTAGGTGTGCTCTATGCCGAACAGGGGGAATACGAAAAAGCTGTCCAGGAATTTGGTGAAGTTATATATCTTGATAGAAATAATCCTGAAAGCCTTCTCAATCTTATTAATATCTACAAGGATCACTTGCATGATTATGTTAGGGCAAAAGAGAATATTGAATTATTTATAAAGAGATTTCCTCGTTCAAACAAAGTTGTGGAGTTAAAAAAGAATCTTGTTCAGATAGATACTGATCTGGATAATATGAATAAAGACTTTGTAGAAAATAAAGGCGATAAAATACGTACGGATATAGCTGCATTTATAGAGAATGTGCAGAATAAGAGATTTATAGAATTTTATGATTTGCAGCCTGAAGACTTGCGCAACCATATACCTCGCCACAGATGGCAAGCAGATATGAGCGGTTTAAGTGATGAAATACTTGAAGCACAGAAAAAATCTGTTATAGGGCTCATAGGTTTTAGAAAATTAGGGGCATATAAAGTTACCGGTATTGAAATGGTATCGCCAACAAAGGCAAAAGTGAAGCTTGCTGCAGCTGAAGTGGGTGAACTAGGTTCGCCATCAGGAGTTGACGAACGTATTTCATACTGGGAAGAATATAATGGAATGTGGGCCCCCAGCCGTTTTTTACAGCGGGTAAAAGAAAATTGGAAGAGGGCTAGGCAGGCAATATCGAGAATGGGCGATTAACTCAGACTGGTAGAGTACTACCTTCACACGGTAGGAGTCACAGGTTCAAATCCTGTATCGCCCACCATATAAATACCGAATATTCATTTGATATATGGTATACTATTACTGTATTCTGAATTGGTGAAAGGGGAGACGATGCAACAAGATGTTAAGATATTAATAAAGGTGCAAGAGATCGACATAAAAAAGAGAGATATTGAGAGGAAAAGGAAAGAGCTTCCTGAAAAGATATTGAATGTAAAGGCTCAATTAACGGGAAGAAAAAACTCCCTTCAAGAATTGAAAGAAAAGATAAAAAAAATTGAGAGTGAAAGAAAAACAGTCGAGCTTGAAGTTGAGTCAAAACAAGCACAAGCGTTAAAATATAAAGGACAGCTTGTTCAGATAAAAACAAATCAAGAATATAAAGCCTTGCAAAGCGAAATTACAGATATCAAAAATGAGTGCATAAAACTTGAAGACATAATTCTTGATATAATGGAAAAAAATGAAAGTGCGATGAGTGAAGCGGCTAAAGAAGAGGCGCTTTTAAAACAAGAAGAAGATGCTGTTCTTATTGAAGAGCAAAATATTAAAGACCAATTAACGAGAGAAGAACGAGAGCTAGAAGGGCTTCTCAAGGATAGAGAAGAATTAATACCTAAAGTAGATACATATATCCTTGAAACATATTCTTATATATTTGAGGATGGTGATGATATTGCGATTGTTCCTGCTAAAAATGGGACATGCGGGGGATGTCATATCAAACTTACTTCGCAGATTGTTAGCGATTTAAGAAAATCTCAGGAAGTTGTTGCGTGTGAAAATTGTGGAAGAATATTGTATTATATGTTGGAAGTTTAATGCGGTTGCGCAAACCAAACACTAAAAAACGTTCTTTAAAAATTTCAAGCTGGTTGGGAGATCGCTCTTTACATTTGTAAGGGGAGGAAAGTCCGAACTCCGGTCCTGTAGCAATATGGGATAGGGCAAGATGGCCGTTAACAACGGCCCCGGGTGACCGGGGGAAAGTGCCACAGAAAATATACCGCCTCGATTTTATCGGGGTAAGGGTGAAAAGGCGTCCCGATTTATCGGGACCCCGATTTAGACACAGTCTTGATCGGGGAGGTAAGAGCTCACCGCGCCAATGGTGACATTGGTGGCATGGTAAACCCCATCTGGAGCAAGACCGAATAGGAAACGGTATGGTGGCCCGCCAATTATACGTTTCGGGTAGGTCGCGTATGATTCTCGTGGTAACATGAGAACAAGATAAATGATCTCTGCTTTTTATAAAGTACAGAAATCGGCTTACATGCCAGCTTGATACTTTTTGCAACGATTCTGCAAATACGTTTTTTAACCCACCTTAAGTAGTTATATGTAAAAGTCATACGATAGAATTTATCTGTTTCATGCTTTTCTATCGTTGAATATAAAACCGGAATTAAAGACTGGTAAATCGGAATTATTCTTTGTTCGGTTGATGATAAAGGTGTCTTTCCTCCCCTGAAATACCGGCTGAAATAAGCGTTTCACGGAGAGAAAATTATCACGAGAATCTGTTTCCGATTATCCATTAGCCATTATCCATAAGCAGCTGTTTAAAAGTGTTTTCCACTCAATATGCGGAATCGTTGACTTTTTGCTTGACTATTTGTTCTATTTCCATTATTTTATTATAACAAAAGCAAAAAAAGGGGAGATAACACTATGAAAAAATGTCTTTTATTTGGTTTCATAGGTTTATACGCAGTAACACTTATCGGTTGTTGTATGTGTCAGCCTGAGAAGAGAGTGATTTGTTCGAGAATACCTGACGCAGCAGGTCAGACAATTCAGGATGTCCACTCGCTAACAATGAATGGTGAATACGGTGAGATGCCAGTGGGTGAAGAGGATATATTACGATAAGTAAAAAAGAAATACAGTTTATAGGTCCCATCTCTTAATTGCGGTGGGACTTTTTTTATATACGTTTATCGTTCATTGAATAATTCTTTTTCACTAGATATCCACGGTCAATCGAATTTCCCTACGGAGACTACATCTATATAAATTTATAAACAAATATCATGGATGAGAATTATTATACGCTATGCACTTTTTCTAATCGATTCACAAACCTCAATACATAAATACCTAACCGCTATACGTTCACGAAAACCGAAATTTCACTTTTACACTTGACAAATGTGCGTGTATGGAGTACATTAATACCAATGTGGAGAATTGTGGTGTAAAGTGGTTAATTTCTAAAGTTAGGTGATATCATGTATTACGGAGAATACAAACACACATGTGACGAAAAGGGGCGGATATTTATTCCCGCAAAGTTTCGTGTGATAGCTCAGGGGACTTCTATAGACTCGTTCTATATTACCCGTGGCTTGGAAAAATGTTTGTTTGTATATGAAGAAAGTGAATGGGTTAAATTAACTCATAAGTTTAAGGAATTGCCAATGACGCAGGCGAAATCGCGAGCGTTTACCCGACTGTTCTTTTCAGGTGCCTATGAGGCAACATGTGATAAACAGGGTCGTGTTAATATCCCTGCACATTTATTAGAATATGCCTCACTAAAAAAAGAAGCAGTAGTAATCGGCGTATCCAATAGATTTGAAATATGGGACGAGAAAGCGTGGAAAGGTTTTTACGATCAGTCACTCGCAAGTTATGAAAAGATTGCGGAGGAGCTGGTAGACTTAGGAATTTAATTGCCGAACGAAAGGAGGCGATTATGACAGTTTGCAGCAGGGCTGTTTTAGGGGGGTTGATAGAATTTTGTGAAGAAGTGAAGAATGCGCATAGGCCATACGGTATGGTGCAGGATCGTCAGAGCTCTGGAAAAGCAACTAAAAGAATTGATGCGTATGATTTTAGCAATGACATGTCTGTTCCTGATAATCTTATGGAAGAGCTAAAAAGAATACGGTCAATGAATGGTGATCCTTCTCGCTTAGGATATGATCCGATGCTTATAAAGTTGTATAAACATGAAATGAAATTAAAAAAAGATCATTTAATAATAAAGGTGTAAAACGTGCAATGTCATAAGCCAGTACTTTTAGAAGAAAGTGCGACTTACCTTAATGTGCATGCCGGTGATGTTATTGTTGACTGTACACTTGGTTTGGGTGGGCACGCGGAAGTGATCCTTGAAAATATAGTTCCTCATGGCGTATTAATAGGAATCGATAGAGATACGAGCGCTCTTCGAGAAGCGCAAAAACGGTTAGAAAAATACACAAAGAATTACCGGGTTTTTCATAGCAATTATGCTCGTATCGATGAGGTTGTTGCTTCATCCGGGTATGATCAGGTTAATGGAATACTTTTAGATTTAGGAATGTCATCGTATCAGCTTGACGGTTGCCGCGGATTTTCGTTTCAGCGCGATGCCGCACTTGATATGAGAATGGACAGTGATCAGGAGCTATCAGCAAGTGATATTGTTAATACGTACACGAAAGAGGAATTAAAAAAGATATTGAAAGAGTATGGTGAAGTTAAGTCGGCAGGAAGTATCGCCGAAAAGATAATCCGCAAGCGTGCTAAAGGAGAAATAAAAACAACATTTGAATTATTGGATGCACTGCACATGAGCCCAACATCACGAGGTAAGACGAAGGTGCATCCGGCGACAAGGATATTTCAGGCACTCAGAATAGCGGTTAATAATGAACTGGCAGGAGTAGAGGAGGTATTACCAAAAGCGATTAATCTCTTGGTAAAAGGCGGAAGAATTTGTGTTATTTCGTTTCATTCGCTGGAAGACAGAATCGTAAAAAAGACTTTTGGTTATTTTGCGGCAAAATGTGTTTGTCCTGTTGATTTTCCCGTGTGTATTTGTGAAAAGCGACAAGAGATAAAGATACTGACGAGGAAACCCGTTGTTCCCGGGGACGAGGAAATATATGGTAATCCGCGAGCACGTAGTGCCCGAATGAGAGTAGCAGAAAAATTGTAGAGGAGATGCACAGTGGCCAAAAATAGATATGTCAAAAGAAGAGTGAATACGAAAGAAGGCTACAAAACTGGGTTTGCGAAAAAATTCACTATTCTTTCAATCATAGGGGTGTGTCTTGCACTGGCATATTTGTGGCAGCATACGCAATCTATACGTCTCGGTTATGAATTGCGTGAAAAGGAGCAAACGCTAGCAGTGCTTAAAAAAGAAAATCAGTGTCTCCGATTAAGAATTTGTCAGCTTAAGGCTCCTTCTCATATTGAAAAGGTGATATCCCGCTTAGGGTTAGACCTCGTGTATACTAAAAATTGGCAGTATGTGTATTTAAAACCCGCACAGATTGTGAATGATAAAGTGAAGGCAGTTGTTCCAAACCCAAAAGTAGCATCAGCAAACAGAAGTAAGAAAATTTCATTCAAACCAACTACATCTAATAAAAAGTTTGAAGGGTAACGTCATGACGTTACAAATATAAAATGAAATTGAGAAGTTTCCAAAACCGATCCCGGTTTGTTTTTATTGTCCTTTCGCTCCTTTTTTGTGCCCTCATTGTTCGTTTAGTCTTTGTTCAATATATCTATAATGATATTTTTTCATCAAAGGCCAGAAAACAGCATACGATGAGTATTAAGCTCACCCCGAAACGTGGTGAAATTTATGATGCTAAGGGCAGGGTGTTAGCAATGAGTGTTCCTTCAATATCAGTTTTTACTGTTCCTCAAGAAATAAAGGATATAGATGTTACGGCACAAAAACTGAGTAGTCTTTTGGATGTTGATATAGATCGAATAAAAAAACAATTATCAAAAAATAAAACGTTTGTCTATATTAAGCGAAAAGTTGAGAGAGAAAAGGCTCAAAAATTGAAGGAGCTTGATTTAGCTGGTATTTATTTTCATGAAGAAAACAAAAGGTATTACCCAAATGGTTCTCTTCTTTCACACGTTTTAGGTTTTGTGAATATTGATAATGAGGGACTTGAAGGAATAGAACTTTCGCTAAACAGATATCTTAAAGGTGCGCCCGGCTTTAGGCTTTCAGAAAAAGATGCTGCCGGAAGAGAAATAATTCCCCATAGATTTCGTGAAGTACTTCCACTTGATGGTAATGATGTTTATTTAACTATAGATGAAGTCATTCAGCATATAGCTGAAACGGAATTAGCAGCTGCGATAGAAAAATTCAAACCAATCGGAGCCTCTGTTGTTGTGGTGAATCCAAAAAATGGCGATATTCTCGCGATGGCGAATTGGCCCACATATGATCCAAACATGTTTTCTGAATCGGATCCGAGTCAGAGGAGAAACCGTTCTGTAACAGATTTTTTTGAGCCCGGATCAACATTTAAGACAATTACGGGTGTGTCGGCACTGAATGAGGGTGTTGTTACGCTAAGTGATCGTTTTTTCTGTGAAAATGGAGCGTGGAGGGTATCAGGACACACGCTGCACGATTCTCACAGCTACGGCAGTTTAACCTTTCAAGAAATTATCAAGGTATCGAGTAATATTGGTATTTGTAAAGTTGCCAAACGCCTCAAAGAGAAAATATTCTATCGCTACATGAAAGATTTTGGTTTTGGGGCACGAACAGGAATTGATTTTCCGGGTGAGGTAACGGGTATTTTACGTCATCCGAAACACTGGTCAAAGTTATCTATGGCGGCTCTTCCAATGGGACAAGAGTTAACGGTTACACCTCTACAGCTTACAATGGCGTATGCCGCAGTGGCAAATGGCGGAATACTTGTTAAACCGAGACTTATTAGGAAAATAGCTGCTAAAGACGGGACGGTTATGAAAGAATATCTTGCACGGCCGGTTCGTAGAGTTGTTTCTCAAAAAGCAACTCAGGATATTACCACTGCCTTAAAAGATGTTGTGGGGGTGACAGGTACTGCACGTAGGGCGCGGCTTGAAGGATATAGTATCGCCGGAAAAACTGGAACAGCTCAGAAGATAGGTCCTGACGGGAGGTATTCCCATACTGATTTTTTTGCTTCATTCATAGGGTTCGTCCCTGCTGATAATCCACAGGTTGTTATTCTCGTGTCTTTAAATGAACCGAAACCTCATTATTATGGGGGTGTAGTTGCTGCTCCTGCATTTAAGAATATAGCCGCACGCGTTTTAAAGTATCTGAATGTAACTCCGGTAGACAAAGAACCTCATGCCCTCACTAAAAATTAGCGCATAGCGGGTAGCGTTTAGCGGATAGATTTTACGTAAATAATTTTTACTATACGCCATACGCTAAATGCTATACGCTATTAAAAAAGGGGACGGTCCCCTTTTTTTATGCTAGTATCGAGCTATTGGGAACGAGGGATTCGTAATCATTTGCCATGACTTAATCATTGGCAGTTATATATAGGTCGTACGGTATGCTTTTAAGGGAACTTATTAATGGGCTTTCCACACTAAGTGTTTCTGGTAATTTAGATATAGACATAACAGGGATTTCATGTGATTCCAGAAAGACTTTTGACGGGGATGTATTCTGTGCTATTCGTGGGTATAATAGCGATGCACACAGATACCTAAAATATGCTATATTAAAGGGAGCCTCTGCATGTATTGTTGAAGAAGTACCTGATGGGTTTCCTGATACAGTTACCATTATCAAAGTACACAATACGAGAGAAGCGCTTTCTTATGTTGCTCATTGCTTTTATGGGAACCCTTCACAAACATTTCCTGTTATTGGTATTACCGGAACAAACGGGAAATCGACTGTTTCATATCTTATTGCTGATATCTTAAAGAATGCCGGGTATCTTCCCGCTGTTATGGGAACACTCGGATTTTCTGTTTCTAATAACCGGAAGACACTTGCAAACACAACACCAGGATCACTTACGATAGCTCGTTTAATGAAAGAAATAAAAGATGCGCGTGGAGATGTTCTTGTTATGGAGGTGTCGAGTCATTCTTTGATGCAAGATCGAGTGCGGGGAGTGCAATTTGACGCTGCTGTTTTCTTAAATATTACCAATGATCATCTTGATTTTCACAAAACGATGGATGAGTATCTTATAGCAAAATCGCGCCTGTTTGATATGCTCGAACTATCATCTAAGAAAAATAAGGTAGCAGTGTTGAATTGTGATGATCCTGCCGTATGTTCTTTGCTTCCCAAAATTAAAACCGATATTATAACATTTGGTTTTTCTCCTCGGGCTCAAGTCAGGGCTATCAGGATAAAAATGGATGCTCGCGGTACACGATTCACTCTTGTTTTTTCGGGAAAAAAGTATGATGTTTGGACATCTCTCATTGGTGGATTTAATATATCGAATTGTCTTGCGGCATTTGCTGTCGGCATTGGTATGGGGATTGATCTTAAGATCATGATTGATGCTGTAAGAAATTTCATACCTCCGGCAGGGAGAATGATGAAGGTCCCTTCAGGAAAGAATTATTCTGTAATAGTTGATTATGCTCATACCCCTGACGCTCTCTCTCATGTTCTAACTGCTTTACGTGAGATTGTACGGGGACGGATTATTCTTGTGTTCGGTTGTGGAGGACAAAGGGATATTCATAAACGTGAACTTATGGGGGCAATTGCGGGCACGTGCGCAGATATATCTATTATTACCAATGACAATCCTCGACAGGAAGATCCGCAAAAGATTGTTTCCGATATTAAAAAAGGTTTTGATTCTCTATCAAAGTGTCGCTATGAGGTCATATTAGACCGAGAGAAAGCAATATATGATGCTCTTTCTCTAGCGAAAGATAATGATATTGTTGTTGTTGCCGGTAAGGGGCATGAACAATATCAGCTGATAGGAGATGAAAAAATTCCATTTGATGACGCCAACGTTATAAAGCATTGTTTAAAAAATATGAATGTACACATAAAAAGAGAAAAGAGTTTTATCTAAAAAATATGAAAGAATATACGATTTCTACCATTGCACAAATAACAGGGGGAAAAGTAGTATACGGTGCTCCTTCCCAGAAAGTATCATCCTTTTCTACCGATTCAAGAACGATATCTCCTGGTAATTTTTTTATCCCGATAAAGGGTGTTCATTTTGATGGACATGCGTATATCAAAGAAGCAGTAAAACGCGGTGCTGTGGGATACGTTTTTCAGGACCAAATGCATGATCAGACCGTGAGCGATCCATCAGTAGCTGTAATTAAAGTGGATAATACGTTAGTAGCATATGGAGCTATGGCCCATTATCACAGAATGCATTGTGATGCTTTAAAAACGATAGCCGTAACAGGAAGCAATGGGAAAACGACAACAAAAGATATGATCGCCACATTACTGAGCGCGCGATATTCGGTACATGCCACGTCTGGAAATTTTAATAATCTTATAGGTGTTCCGCGTACATTGTTAGACATCGGAGAGGATGTCCCGTACGCTGTTTTGGAGCTTGGGATGAATGCACCCGGAGAAATAAAAGCATTAAGTGAGATGGTGTTTCCAGAAATTGCTGTTATTACAAATATCGGATGGGCGCATATTGGTGAATTGGGAAATGTTGATCGTATTGCGGATGCCAAAGCTGAAATAGTCAACGGATTACAACTAGATGGGGTGCTTGTAATCAATAGAGACGATGACTACTATGAGTATATCTCTTCACGCGTAGAGCAAAAGATAGTTACTGTTGGCGTTAATAACGATGCCGATTTTTGTGCCTCTGATATTCAGTGTCGTGGGGATATGATTTCATGTATGGTGCATATAAAAAAGAAAAAACAGTCTCATCGTATAGAACTGCCGATTGTTGGAATACACAATATATATAATTTTCTCTTTGCTGTAGCGGTAAGTTATATATGCGGTTTAGATTTTGATGATATATCATCCGAACTGGAACACATTGTGTTGCCTAAGATGCGCACCCAAATGTATACTTCGGATGGTGTTCTTATCATTAATGATGCATATAATGCAAATCCCTCTTCTCTTAAAGCGGCATTACGTATGATTGATACGATTACGGTGCCGGGAAAGAAAGTGGTTGTTTTGGGTGATATGCTTGAGCTGGGGGATTATAGCCATCAAGCGCATGTTGAGGCAGGCCGTGATGTTGCTGGTTCATCCGCTGAAGTTTTAATAACGGTAGGATCGTTAGCTCAGTTAAGTGTGGATCCCCTAAGTAGATTAAAATCATGTGTATGTCATTCTAATACTGAAGTTACCCGTACATTATCAACAATGCTCTGTGCGGGAGATCTCTTGCTGATTAAGGGGTCGCGTGGTAATAAACTAGAAGAAATTGTAACATCGTTACATAAATAGACGGCTTGATATGTAGGCTGATTGTGGAGGAGATATGCTTTACCATTTGTTGTTTCCGTTACGAGAATACTTCTTTGCGTTTAATGTGTTTAAATATATTACTTTTAGGGCTGCTTTTGCCAGTGTTACTGCAATGATAATTGTTATATTGCTGGGCCCTTTAGTTATCAGGATGCTTTACAGCATGAAGATCGGGCAGAGAATCAGAAAAGAAGAGTGCCTGAAATTATATTCACTGCATAAGGAAAAGGAAGGTGTGCCGACAATGGGCGGTATACTCATTATTGTCAGTGTTTTGTTTTCAACATTATTGTGGGCTGATATATTTAACCTGAATATAATAATTGTTACTGGGGCATTTCTATGGCTTGGGGCTATTGGGTTTTGGGATGATTATATAAAAATAAAAAAGAAACGGTCACTTGGACTGACAGCAAAAATGAAATTTTTCCTGCAATTGGTTCTTGCTGTTGCGATAGGTCTTATAATGGTGTTTTCTCCAGAGATGAAGCTCTATGGGACAGTTCTTACCGTGCCGTTTTTTAAAGAGGTAATATTTTATTTAGGTCCCTTTATCATTTTGTTTATAGCTATTGTTGTTGTAGGAAGTTCAAATGCGGTTAATCTTACCGATGGTCTTGATGGATTAGCGATAGGATGTGTTATCATTGCTTCACTTGCACTTGGTGTCATGAGTTATGTTACCGGACATGCTGCATTTGCTCGTTATTTACAGCTCATTTATATTCCGGGAAGTGGTGAGCTTGCTGTTTTTTGCGCAAGTATTGTTGGTGCGGGGCTTGGTTTCCTCTGGTTTAATTGTTATCCAGCACAAGTCTTTATGGGTGATACAGGGTCATTATCGCTCGGTGGTGCGCTTGGTGTTGTAGCAATATTAATTAAAAAAGAACTTGTTCTTTTTATTGTTGGCGGTGTGTTTGTGATAGAAGCATTATCAGTGATGATTCAAGTACTCTCTTTTAAGATGACAGGCAAAAGGGTGTTTCGCTGTGCCCCTATTCATCATCACTATGAGATGAAAGGTCTGGCGGAGCCGAAAGTAACTATACGCTTTTGGATTGTTGCGATAATTTGCGCGCTGATAAGTATTGCTGCCTTGAAGCTGCAGTAACTGTAGTATGTAATCAAAAAATATGAATTTGAATAATAAAAAAATATTAGTTGTTGGGGTAGGAAAAAGCGGAATTGCAGCTGTGCGATTGCTGCAACAAAGAGGTATTCCTGTTAAAGCAACTGATAAATATATATGTAAAAATACACGTATTCTAAAAAATGAGGGTGTTGAAATAGAAATTGGTCACATGAACTCCTCCTTCATTGATGATGTTGATTGCGTTATTATTAGTCCCGGTGTTTCTGATACATGCGAAGTTATCACATGGGCAAGGGAAAGAAAAATACCCCTCATAAGCGAAATTGAACTTGCGGCACATTTCCTAAAAGCTCCTCTTATTGCTGTTACCGGTACAAACGGGAAAACAACAACAACATCGCTTATTACTCATATATTTAATGTAAACGGGATAGATGCTGTTAGTTGCGGCAATATTGGATATCCGCTATCTACTGCATGTATTGAGCACTCTCAGTTAGATTATTATGTGTGTGAGCTCAGTTCTTTTCAGCTTGAGAGAATACATACGTTTACTCCGCACATTTCGGTTCTTTTGAATATTACTCCTGATCATGGTGACCGCTACGAGTCAGTACTTGAATATCAAAAAGCGAAGCTCAATATGTACCAGAATCAAGGAAGTGATCAGTGGGCGGTCGCAAACATTCGCTGTAAAGAAATCGTTCACCCTATTGTTACCAGAGATAGAATTAAAACATTTTATTTCGGGCTATCCCGAGACTCTCAAGCTGATATATTTTATGAAAATGATGCTATTATAATGTGTGTAGATGGCAATGAAACAGTTTTGTGTAATCGAGAGGACATAAAAATACCCGGACATCATAATGTAGAAAATATAATGGCGGCATTACTGTGTGCTTACATTGGAAAAGTCTCTACAGAGGGGTGCCGGCAAGCACTCAAAACGTTTTATGGGGTTACTCACAGGCTTGAATATGTTGATACCCTTAACGGAGTCCGTTTTATAAATGATTCTAAAAGTACGAATATTGATTCATTATCTGTTGCCATTGAGTCATTTGATATGCCAATTATTTTAATTGCCGGGGGCCGAAACAAAGGGGGTGATTTTGGTGTTTTAGGCGAGGCTATTAAAGAAAAGGTGTCTCATATAGTATGTATTGGTGAAGCAGCGGATGAAATAGAAACCAGTCTCAATGCATTTACAAACGTTGAGAAACAACTTACACTGAAAGCGGCAGTTAATAAAAGTTACGAGATTGCGGAGGCAGGGTCGGTGGTTTTGCTTTCACCGGGATGTGCGAGTTTTGATATGTTTAGCAATTTTGAACAGCGCGGGAATGAATTTAAAAAGTATGTAAAGGATATCGACGGTAGGATACATCATGCCGAGAGATAAGTAGTTATCGTGGAAAAATAATGACAGAAAGAGTAAGAGCTCTATGCAACGTGAAAGAATTTTGATTTTTATAATCGTTATGGTCCTTTTAAGTATCAGTATTATTATGATATATAGTACGAGTGCTATATATGCTGACAGTAAGTTTGGTGCTAGTAATTTCTTTCTTAAGAGACAGATACTATGGGTCATTATTGGTGTTATTGGTTTTTTTGTATGTTCTCAAATTGATTATCATTTTTTGAGAAAGTTCAGCAAGATATTATTGATAGTGTCAATTGCATTGCTTCTGGCAGTATTTATTCCGTATCTTGGTAGAACTGCAGGTGGAGCTCAAAGATGGGTTTCACTTGGTTTTTTTAGTTTTCAGCCCTCAGAAATCGCGAAATTTGCTGTTATACTGTATCTTGCTGATTTTCTTGACAGAAAAAGAGGTGAGGTCCGCAGCTTTTTTAAAGGATTTCTCCCACTGTGCTTTGTTTTAGGGACTGTATTGCTTTTAATTATTATCCAGCCTGATCTCGGGACGGTTATCGCAATAACACTTGTAGCTTTAATCATGTTCTTTATCGGTGGTATACGTATAGCACATATTGTTACGCTATTGCTGGCTTCCATTCCAGCCCTGTATCTGCTGATTTTTAGAGTGGCATATAGACGCAGAAGGATACTTACATTTCTCGATCCGTGGAAAGATCCCCAGGGAGCTGGTTTTCAAATTATTCAATCCTTTATTGCTCTTGGGTCAGGGGGGATATTTGGTGTGGGACTTGGTCATAGCATGCAAAAACTGTTTTATTTGCCTGAAGCACATACAGATTTTATTTTTTCGATACTTGGCGAAGAGTTAGGACTTATTGGTACATTATCTGTTGTGATACTTTTTGTCCTTCTCACCATTATCGGCGCAAAAATTGCCTATTATGCGCCTGATATTTTTGGGATACTTCTGGCGAGCGGGATAGTTTCGATGATTGCGTTACAATCAATTATCAATATTAGTGTTGTAACCGGCTCTGTTCCGACAAAAGGACTGCCCCTCCCATTCATTAGTTTTGGGGGTACGAACCTTGTTCTTATGCTCTGTGCAACAGGGATACTTCTGAGTATTGCAAAACAGAGTCAGCGGCGTATAGTAAGTGACCCTTTTGGTAAAAAGAACAATCGCATAGTAAATGTGTAAAATACCCTTGATATTCCCCTAAATTGATGGTATTATAAGCCAACGAAGTTCAAAGGGTGTGCAAATGAGATTATTAATCGCAGCTGGAGGTTCTGGAGGTCATATACTTCCCGGTATATCAGTTGCGCAAGCTTGCAGTAAAAGGTGGTCTCAGGTTGAAATTCTTTTTATATGTTCTAAAAGAGAGATTGAGAAACGTATTTATCAAGGAAAACAGTTTTCATATCGAAAAATAGGCGCGCGTCCAATCAGTGCCGGAGTATTTGGTAAATGTATTTTTATGTGGGCCTTCGTTATATCGTTCTTTGAGGCACTGGGAATTATACTTTCTTTTAAGCCTGATATCATTCTTGGAATGGGTGGCTATGTTAGTGCGCCTGTTGTTGTTGCTGGGTGGGTGCTCAGGAAACAGATGATTCTCCATGAACAAAATAGTGTTCCAGGCAAAGCGAATCGTTTTTCCGCGCGCTTTGTGGATACAGTGATGATAGGCATTAAGTCTGCAAAGAACCATTTTACTCATAATGATTTGCGGTATACGGGCAATCCTGTTCGGGATACATTGCTCAAGGCGGATCCTGATGATGCGTGTGTAAAATTTGGTTTAGAAAAAGGCGTTTTTACCATTTTGGTTGTTGGTGGCAGTCAAGGCGCTGAGGGGTTAAACCGTATTGTTCTTGATGCATTAGAACAAATGCATAAGAAAAAGATCAATTTTCAAGTGATACATATGGCAGGCAGGACATGCCAGGAAGTTAAAACTCGTTACAAGGAGTTATGTATTAACGCATATTGTGAAACATATTTTGATGATATCGGACTTGCATACGCAGCCTCCGACGTGGTGGTGAGTCGTGCTGGAGCAAGTGCAATCACTGAAATAACCTTGTGCCGTAAACCTTCAATCCTTATCCCTTATCCGTACAGTACAGACGCACACCAGGAACAAAATGCATTGCACCTAGTGAATGCTGATGCGGCAATAATGGTTAAAGAAAATGATCATGCCGCAACTCAATGTGTAGATATTTTGTGTGACTTATACACACATCCAGATAAAAGAGAAATGTATGCAAAAAATTGTGAATCGCTTGCAGAATATGATGCAGATAAAAAGATTGCTGAAACTATACACGTAATATACGCAGAAAAAAGAAAAAATGTTAAGTACGCATAAAAGATATCATTTTGTAGGACTTGGCGGCATTGGTATGAGTGCCATCGCTGAAGTCCTTCTTGCGAGGGGATATCGTGTTAGCGGGTCAGATATTGTAGAAAACGGAAACCTAATGCGCTTACGCAAGGCAGGCGCAGTTGTTTTAATAGGCCACTCTGAAAATAATATTCCTGACTGTGATGCGGTTATAGTGTCCACTGCCGTCTCAGAACATAATTCCGAAATATCTGCGGCGCGTGCGCGTGGTATTCCTGTTATGCATCGTTCAGATCTGTTGCATGAAATTTGCCGGGAGTCTTGCAGTATAGCTGTTGCGGGTACCCATGGTAAAACAACTACAACAAATATGCTTGCACACGTTTTAACGTATGCACAATATTCTCCCTCGGTTATTCTCGGCGGTATTTCACTGAATTTTAATAGTAATGCACAAATTGGTAAAAGTGATTATTTTATATATGAGGCTGATGAAAGCGATGGCACACTTCTTACATACACTCCTCAATATTCAGTTATTACCAATATTGAAGAGGACCATATCGGATATTATAATAGTCTACAGGAGATCTGTGATGTCTTTTCATCTTTTATGGACAATACATCGAGTATTAAAAACGTTTACTGCTGTCTAGATTGTCCTAATGTTAGGCATCTTGTTGAAGGCAAAAATGGTTGTGTCTCGTACTCTGCAGAAGGCGTAGCAGATGTGTATGCTACTGACATTGTAACATCTGATACATATAGTTCATTTAACGTTATTTATTATGGACATATCCTTGGAGAAATACTACTTTCCCTTGCAGGTATGCACAACGTTTCTAATGCACTTCCTGTTATTGCATGCGCACTCGATCTCGGTATTACTTTTGATATTATTCAAAAGGCTCTTGCAAGTCACCAAGGGACTTCACGGCGAATGGAAACACTATTTGATGCAGAGGGGGTAAAGGTAATAGACGATTATGCTCATCATCCCACTGAGGTAAGGGTAACACTTTCCGCAATAAAAAAAGAGACGTTCGGGCGCACTATAGTGGTATTTCAACCTCATCGATATTCTAGGCTGACTTATTTTTTTGATGATTTTGTATCAGCGTTTTCTGGAGCTGACATGGTATTTATAAGTGATGTATATAGTGCAGGCGAGGAGCCGGTAAATGAAATAAACTCTCAAAGTCTTTGTACTGCTATGGCAAAGGCAGGGGATAACAATGTTACGTATCGAGCTGCTATTGATGAAATTGTAAATGAATTACAATCTATTGTACAAGAAGGAGATTTAATAATATTTATGGGTGCAGGTGATAGCACAAAACATGCGCGTAGATATGCAGGTATGCTCGATGAAAAATTTCGCCCATGTGTTGCATCAACCGCATAAGTTTATGTATGGTATTCCTATAACTTTTTATAACATAATGTGATAGGGGGGGCGTATGAGAAAGCATGATCGTGATATATTTTTTAAGCTGGTGAGAGGGAAAGTTCTTTTTAATGAGCTTTTGAGCAGACATACCAGTTTTAAAATTGGCGGTCCGGCAGAAATATGGATCGAACCGGCTGATGTAATAGAGTTACGCCTTATACTTACCTATGCGCGGATGAATTCGCATCCGGTATTTATTATTGGCAATGGATCAAATCTTTTGGTAAGCGATAATGGGGTGACAGGTTTTGTTCTAAAATTATCAGCGCATGAATTTAAAAAGATCGAAGTTGTTAACGAAACGGTTGTTGTTGGCGGTGCGGTACAGCTGTCACATCTTATTGAGAAAATGTGTAGTTTAGGATTGAGTGGCTTGGAGCCATTTGTTGGTATTCCCGGTTCAATAGGGGGGTCAGTCTTTATGAATGTAGGTGCCTGGGATGCACAGTTTGGAGATTATGTTCAAAGTGCTACCATCATGCAGTCAGATGGCAGCATTGTTAATTTAGATAAGGATGAGCTTGGCTTTGAGTATCGGACCTGTAAAGGTATTGAAACCGGTATCGTGCTTGATGTTGTGCTCGATCTTGCAAAGGCTAGTAAAGAAGAGATAGAAAAACGATTTAAAAAATATAGTGATGCCCGCACAGATAGTCAGCCAAAAGGATCGAGTGCAGGGTGTGTTTTTAAGAACAATAATGAAATTCCAACCGGACGGCTTATTGATAAACTTGGCTTGAAAGGAACTCGTATTGGCGGTGCAGTCGTATCTGATACGCATGCAAATTTTATCGTTAATGACAATCAAGCGACGGCCCGTGATGTTGTTGACTTGATGAAAAAGATAAAAGCGCGAGTATTAGAAGTTGAAGGCATACATTTAGAACCTGAAATAAAATTTATTGGAGAAGGAAACTATGCGGCATTCTAAGGTGGGGGTTCTTTTCGGGGGGAGTTCAAGTGAGCGCGATATTTCTTTGCGTTCAGGAGATGCTATTGTATGTGCCCTTAAAGAAAGAGGATACGATGTCACCGGTATAGATGTTGATACAGATCATGTTGAGGAACAACTCTTAACCGCTGGTATTGATGTTGCATTTATTGCGCTTCATGGGAGATATGGCGAGGATGGAAGCATTCAGACCGTGTTAGAACGCCTTAATATTCCCTATACTGGTTCAGGGCCAGAGGCAAGTTCTGTAGCGATTTGTAAGGTTAAGACAAAAGAGGTACTCGTTAATAACAATATCCCAACGCCACGTTACGAAGTCATTACCCACGGTTCTGGAAAATCTAATATTGCCCGTTTACTGACTGATTTTAGATTTCCACTTGTCGTGAAACCGTCATTGGAAGGATCAAGCATTGGGCTCTCGATTATTCAAGAATCGCAATGTATTGATCATGCTTTAGAAAAGGCATTCTCGTATGAGTGTGATGCGCTGATCGAAGAATATATTGCGGGTAAGGAAGTCACGGTAGGGGTGTTAGGGGAGAGCGCATTGCCGGTCATTGAAATAGTGCCTAAAAATCAATTTTATGATTATCATGCAAAGTATACAAAAGGTATGACAGAATACCTTTTGGTAGATGACGCTCGTCAAGGGGTATGGAAAATCATAAAAGATATAGCATTAATGACCCATAAAGCTATCGGATGCGAACATTTTTCTCGTGTTGATCTTATAATAGGAGATGATGGCATCCCGTATGTTCTTGAAATCAACACTATTCCTGGATTTACTGAGACATCACTCTTGCCGAAAGCTGCTCGAGCTGATAAAATGTCTTTTGAGGATTTATGTGAACAGATTCTACAGATGGCGCTCACAGAAAAACGTGATAATGCATCTATGGCAAATATGGGAATGCGCCATAAAAGGAACTAATATATATGAAACGCAAGCAAGGGGTAAAAACTCTTAAATATCAAAGATCACGCAAACTGCATCTACTCTTAGATGCCAAGAGTAATCGTAAAAAGAAAAAAAAGGGAGATGATGCTTCTCACGGTCTTTTTCCAAAAATTATTCTTGGGGTGACATTTATAGTTATATTCGTATGTGTTAGCGTGTTTTTGGCGCATAGTGTTGTCGCGTTTTTTATAGAAGATGATGATTTTAAAGTAAGAACATTGTATGTTTCCAATAACAGTATCTATTCTAACGATGAGATTGCGGTATTTTCAGGGATTCTATCAGGAGAGAATATTTTTTCCGTGGATCTTACTGATGCACAAAAAAAACTTGAAGACCATTCAAACATAAAAAAGGTCGAACTTACAAAACAATTTCCGGATTCTGTTCATATAAAAGTATATGAGAGGGAGCCTGTTGCAATACTTTCTGTTGGGAAAAAATATCTTATTGATGAAGATGCTGTGCTTTTGTCCTGGGATAGGCGTTGGAAAACCGAGCTTTTACCGTATCTTATAGGCGTTAGCAGAAAAACACGTTTTAAGGATAAGAGGCTTCATTCGTATAATCTGACTGAAGGGTTACGACTTATTGAGCTATATAATAATTCACCTATGAAAACTGAAGTTTCGATCAGTAAAGTTGATATTCAAAACAGCAATGAAATAATATTTTATACCGATGAAGACTTTGTTTTCAAGCTTGATGCTGGGTGCGGTAAGAAGGCATTTGAAAAACTTTATTCGGTGTATACTGATTTGAAAGAGAAGCGTAAAAGACCATCAATTATTGATGTACGCTTTAAGGATGTTGTGGTGTTACCAAAAGAGGCATCTAAAAGGTAAAACAGGGGTTGTATTGCAACTCCCGAACACTAATATTAATAAATATATGTGAAACATATCGAATGGGAGAAATAAGAGTATGGGAAAAGATGTTGGGGTCATAGTTGGTCTTGATATCGGGACAACAAAAATATGTGCTATTGTTGCAGAAAATGATACTGAAGGACATCTGCGTGTAATTGGTATTGGGTCTGCCCCCTCAAAGGGGTTAAGAAAAGGTGTTGTTGTCGACATTGAAAGCACGGTTGAATCAGTACGGAAAGCAGTTGAAACTGCCGAAGAAATGACGAATATTGAAATCGAATCTGTCTTTTCCGGTATTGCCGGAGGGCACATAAAAGGATTTAATAGCCGTGGGACTATCCCTATTGCTGGTGATGCCGGTGAAGTTACGGAAGAGGATATAAAACGTGTTATAGATTCTGCTAAGGCCGTTTCTATTCCGATGGATAGGGAATTGATACATGTTATCCCGCAAGCCTTTATTGTTGATGGTCATGACGGTGTAAGAGATCCTCGTGGTATGTCTGGCGTTAGGTTAGAGTCAGAGGTACACGTTATTACCGGTGCTATTGCATCTGCGCAGAATATTATTAAAAGTATTAACCGGGCAGGGATAGAGGTAGAAGACATTGTATTGCAGCCTTTAGCGTCAAGTCTTGCGGTGTTGACCGAAGATGAAAAAAAGAATGGCGTTGTTCTTATCGATATAGGCGGGGGAACGACAGACGTTGTTGTATATGTAGACGGGGCGATTAGGTATACCAATGTTCTGGCAGTAGGCGGTGATCATATCTCCAATGATATCGCTATAGCTTTAAAAATCCCGGTTGGAAAAGCCGAGGAAATAAAAAAGAAGTATGGACATGCACATACACAAATGGTTTTACCGAATGAAAAATTTGTTGTACCCGGAATCGTTGGGCGCGGGGCAAATGAAATGCATAAAAAATACTTAGCTGAAATTATCCAGCTACGCATGGAGGAACTCTTCTCAGTGATAAAACAAGAGATCAAAAAAACTGAATATAATGAATATATAGGATCAGGGGTAGTGATTACCGGTGGAAGCGCACTGGTAAGGGGGACTCAAGACGTTGCGAAAAAGATATTTAATGTACCCGTACGCATAGGCAAACCTCATAACGTTGCGGGACTAATGGAAATTATGGATAGCCCTATATATTCAACGGGTGTTGGGCTGGCACTCTACGGAGCTCAGTATAGACGTGAAAACGATATGGGGAAATTTCGTGGGAGAAACATCTTTGGAAAAATAACTGAACGTATGCGAGATTGGGTGACAGAATACTTCTAAAAAATATAATGACAATAAATAATAAAGTGCAAAGGTGAAAGTATGGAAGAACAGACTCAAATATTAAGAATAAAAGTGTTGGGCGTCGGTGGTGGCGGATCGAACGCGGTAAATAGAATGATATCAATGGGAATTGAGGGCGTTGACTTTGCTGTAATGAATACTGATATTCAGGCATTGTCAATTTCGCCTGTTGCTGAAAGAATTCAGATTGGAGAGAAATTAACCCGCGGATATGGCGCTGGTTCGGATCCTGAGAATGGAAGACTGGCCGCAGAAGAAAGCGCGCTTGCAATAGCCGAATGTTTGGGTGGGTATGATCTTGTTTTTATTGTTGCTGGTTTTGGTGGTGGCACTGGTACCGGTGCAGTACCTGTTATAGCGAGAATCGCAAAAGATATGAATATTATGACTATAGGCATTATCACTAAACCGTTTAATTTTGAAGGCGAAAAAAGATACTCAAAATCAAAAAAAGGACTCGCTGTATTAGGTGAATATATTGATACCGTTATTATTATACCGAATGATCGTTTGCTTGAATTTGTTGATCAGGAAACTTCTCTTGATAGTGCATTTTCTCTTACCGATGATATTCTGGGAAACGGTATAAAGTCGATATCTTCACTGCTCTTAAAACCCGGTATGATTAATTTAGAATTTGCCGATGTAAAAACAATCCTTGCTGAAAAAGGCGGGACGTTATTGGGGTACGGTGAAGCTGAAGGTGCAAACAAAGAGGTTGATGCTATTGAAGCGGCTCTCAAGAGTCCTTTGATTGAAAAAAATGGGATTGTTGGTGCACGAGGCATTCTCATTAATTTTATGGGTGGAAAAGATCTTGCGCTTAAGGGTATCAATAGTGCTGTGGGGCTAATCAGTGAACTTGTCCACAAAGAAGCGAACATCATATTTGGCGTATCGGTAGACGAATCATTAAGCGAAAAAGTACAGGTGACTCTTCTTGCTGCTGGCCTTGATCTGTCCTATGATGTTGAATACTATGAAGAAGATAAAAAGATCGTTGACGGGAAAGAAGAGCCTGAACAAACAGTCATTAATTTTAAGACAAGTGAACGAGGGCAATTCGCGAAAATGGATGCAACTATTGTAAACGGTGAGGATTTTGACATCCCGACTTTTTTAAGAAGGAAAAAATAACTAAAAAAGTAAAGTATGGTAGCAGCTTTAAACTGCTTTATATTGTATAATACCTTAGATCTACCTTTTACCTTTTTCGTTTTTACTTTTTATTTTTTTCGCTTTGTTCCAAATCGCATCCATTTCGGCCAGTGACGCGTCTTCCAGTTTTTTTCCTTTTCGAGATAGTTCTTTTTCGATTGTTTGGAAACGACTCGTAAATTTTCTTATTGTGCCACGCAGGGCGCCTTCAGGGTCGAGGCCTAAAAACCGTGAGAGGTTTGCAGTAGAAAAAAGCAAATCACCGAGTTCATCATATATATGTTTTTTGTCATTTGTCTTAATAGCTTCTTTTACCTCTTGTAGTTCCTCGTCAACTTTTGCAAGCACTTTATCGATATGATCCCAGTCAAATCCCACACGGGATGCTTTTTTTTGTAATTTATGTGCTTTTTGGAGTGCTGGAAGCTTGCGAGGGACTCCATCAATAACAGATGGTCTTTTTGTACCATGCTCAGCTTTTTTTATTTTATGCCATTGTTTGAGAACTTGTTCGGCAGACGATAGGTTTTTGTCACCAAAGACATGCGGATGCCGCCGCGTAAGTTTCTCAATGAGTGTTTGTATAATATCATCAATCGTGAATTCGTTTTGATCCTCAGCGATTTGTGCGTGGAATACTACCTGGAGGAGGAGGTCTCCCAGCTCTTCTTTTAGTTTTGACATATCGTTATCGTCGATTGTGTCAATAACTTCGTAGGTTTCTTCAATAAGATATTGTTTCAGTGAAGCGTGATCCTGCTCTTTATCCCACGGACAGCCTTTTGGGCCGCGTAAGATCTTCATTACCTTAAGAAGCTCTTGGAAAGAAGTAGTTTTTTTCATAGTAAGTGCATTATAGCTTTTCTTTGTGTTTTGTGCAATAATATGTCACGCGATAATTGGTTCTCGATAGGTGTGCGAGCAGGTACAGTAATTTAGTTTTTTTCTATCCCCTGCGGGGACAATACCTAGAAAAATTTATTTATAAATTTTATGGGTGTGAACGATAAACGATTAACAATCCCCTACGGGGACAATACCCAGAAAAATTTATTTATAAATTTTATGGGTGTGAACGATGAACGAGGAAAATGGATAAAAGTCTAGTAGCTATAGTTGGAAGGCCAAATGTAGGTAAGTCTGCGTTATTTAACAGGTTAATACAAAAACGCAAGGCTATTGTTGACGGGGCCTACGGGGTAACCCGCGACAGAATATTTGGAACCGTGCAATGGGGGAAGAAAGTATTTCGCATTGTTGATTCCGGTGGGCTTGAGTTTGAAGATACTGATCATGTAAGAAAAGAAATGAGATCGCAAACGAAAGCCGCTATTGAAGATGCAGGGACGGTTATTTTAGTCGTTGATGTTACAGCGGGTATTATGCCTTTAGATAAAGAAGTAATGAATCTTCTAAGAAAAAACGGTAAACAGGTAATTCTGGCAGTTAACAAAGTAGATAATGATAAACTGGTAGCCGAAACACATAGCTTTCGTTCATTAGGAGTGGATGAGATTGTACCAATATCAGCATTACACGGACTAGGTATCGGAAAACTTTTAGACGCGGTCTATGAGTATGTGTCTGATTATGAAGAAATTGAGCATCACAAAGAGATCAAAGTAGCGATAGTGGGAAAGCCAAATGTTGGAAAATCATCGTTTGTTAACAGTGTATTAAGGGAAAAACGTGTTATTGTTGACGGGACTCCGGGAACAACCAGAGATGCGGTAGACACTGTTCTTCATTGGCGTGATCACGAATTTCTATTGATCGATACTGCCGGAATGAAAAGAAGCAAAAAAGTTGCCAATGCTCCTGAATTCTACAGCGTATCACGTTCCATGGAAAGCATTAAACGATCAGATATCGTTGTGTTGATTATCGATGCTGTTAATGGCCCAACCCTAGAAGATGCGAAAATCGCTGATATGAGCGTTTCCTCAGGGAAAGGTTTTATTATTTGTGTGAATAAGTGGGATCTAATGGGGCAGGTAAGTGTGAGATCCTATTCGAAAACGGTCTATGAAAAACTTAATTTTGTTTCATACAGTCCTATTATCTTTATGTCAGCTTTAAACGGTAAAAATGTATATAAGGTTATAGATAAAATATTGTTTGTAGATGAACAGCGTAACCTGAGTATTCCAACATCATTTCTCAATAAGAAAGTTACCGAAGCGCAAGAAAGGGTTCCTCATCCCTATAAGGGAAGGAAAAGATTTAAGATATATTTTGCGGCGCAAACACGGAAGAATCCGCCACTTTTTACATTTTTTGTCAATGACAGCAAAATGCTTATTCTTTCATATGAAAAATATCTTATTAATCAGATGAGAGAAAAGTTTGGGTTTGAAGGGGTACCCATATCTTGCAGATTCAAAAACAGAAGATAACTAAGAATAGGTAAAAAATAAGTTTAAATTAGTCTCAATTTCTATTGCAATATTCTTGCAATGCTACGAGTGCATTTAGGGAAAATAATGAATATTCTTCTACGCTACTTTACTAAAATACTCAAAGAAACAATACGGGCAGTTTTACCGGTCAGTTTGTTTCTTATTATGTTTCAGCTTTTAATATTGAGGGCTCCCATATACAATTTTATGTCAGTATTATTTGGGCTTCTTCTCATTACCTTAGGATTAATGATTTTTTTAGAAGGATTAAAGTATGGTCTTATGCCTTTAGGTCAAAGTGTTGGTTCTCTCCTTCCTCAGAAAACGAGTTTACTCGTAATACTCATTTTTAGTTTTCTCGTAGGGTACGGCGTTACCGTTTCAGAACCTGCCATTAATGCCTTAAAAATCGCTGCCGGTGGGAGCACTTTAGCGCCGCTCCAGAATAAGTTTCTTGTACCGTCTATCGGTGTTGGTGTAGGGGTTGCAGTTGTTTTAGGAATATTAAGAATTGTGCGTAATCTTTCGCTTGTTTTGTTTGTATTACCACTGGTCGTATTATGCGGCGTGCTGAGCTACTTTGCCCCAGCTGACTATCTTTCTCTTGCATGGGATTGCGGGGCAATAACAACAGGGCCTGTTAGTGTGCCTATAATTTTATCACTTGGTATTGGAGTTGCAACCGTTACAAAAGGGTGTGATCCTGCTATGGCAGGATTTGGTATTGTGGCTATAGCGTCACTTATGCCGATTATATCAGTATTAACATTAGGGATTGTTAGCTCATGGATGTAATAATATATATAGCCAAATCATTTTTTTCAGCAGTACTTATGATAGTACCGTTGGTAATGTTTTTGCTTTTTTATCAGATGGTGGTAATGAGGACTAAAGTACATGGGTTAAAGAACATATTAGTTGGTATTTTAGTATGTGTTATTGGACTTGCTATCTTTAATGAAGGGTTGATATTTGGGCTTATGCAGCTTGGGAGTCAAGTGGGAGGATCCATGAAACCACCACCGATAACTGCGATAATTACAATCGGTATTTTTACATTTATCTTAGGATATGGCGCAACCATGGCAGAACCTGCGCTACTTGCGACAGCTCTTCAAGCTGAGGAATTAACATCCGGAGCCCTCAAAAAAAACCTTTTCATTCAAGCGGTGGCTGTTGGTGTTGCCGTTGGTGTAACCTTGGGTATTTTGCGGTTAGTGTATCATTGGCCGCTTATGTATATATTGATACCATCATATTTGTTTACAATATTTCTTACGTTCGTTTCTTCTGCACGTACAATACCTATATCATGGGATGCCGGTGGTGTGACAACGGGACCTATTACCGTGCCATTGGTGCTTGCCTTAGGGCTTGGTGTTTCTGCCGGTGCAGACGGATTCGGAATCTTAAGTCTTGCAAGTGTTTATCCAATAATGTCAGTATTGCTTTTAGGTGTAGTGACTAGGAGGTCATAATATGTTATACGAAAAAAAGGATACGGAACTGATTACAGTTGTTATTCAACGCGGTTATGCCGATAAAGTGATTGATGCGGCGATTAAATCGGGGGCACAGGCTGCAACAACATTTTATGCACGTGGCACAGGTGTAAGAGAAAAACTTGGCTTTCTCGGTGTGGCAATTGCCCCTGAAAAAGAGGTTTTTTTTATCGTAATCGAAAAAGAAAAAACCGGTCAGGTATTTGATGCAATTATTAAAGCGGGAAAACTTGATCAGCCAGGTAATGGTTTTGTTTTTGTACAGGAAGTTGCTCGTGCATACGGATTTTTAGAAGAGGAATAAATCATATTTATGAAAGAATGTTTCTCATCGGACAGAGTTCCTCAACCGGTTGGTCCATATTCTCAGGCAGTGAAAGCCGGAAATTTTCTTTTTCTTTCCGGTCAAATACCAATAGATCCTGATTCTAATAAAATCGTTTGTGGTGATATAACTGATCAAACAAAATGTGTACTAAATAATATTAAGGGACTCTTGGAAGAGAATAATCTTTCACTAGAGGCAGTGATTAAAGCAACGATATATGTGCGTAATATGGAGCAATTTGTGCAGGTTAATGAGGTGTATGGATCCTATTTTACCAGTAACTATCCCGCCCGTGTTACCGTAGAAGTATCGAGACTCCCCAAAGATGTTGATATAGAAATCGATGCTATAGCACTGCTCTGACAACATATATGTTTAAATGAAATATAAAATAAATGTATACGCAAGAAGTATAAGTTTATACTATGGATATATAAAGATCACTGGTAAAAACTCGCTATAGGAGGGCAGCATGTCGCAATCATTTAAGAGAGAAAGAATGCTTTTTGATTTTAACAACATGATGGATAAGGCAATTGGGGCAGAGCATGGTGTTTCTCAAGAGGAATTGGAATCAATAATTCCATCGATCAACGATGCATTTGCGGAAATTGATGGAAAGAAAGATTCAAAGGAATTAGGTTTTGCAAAGCTGCCGTATGAGACCGATAATGCAAAAAAAATCGTTGAGATGGGTAAAGAGATTGCTAAGCGCAGCAACGATTTTGTTGTGGTAGGTATCGGGGGATCGGCATTAGGTAATATTGCTCTTCATAAAGCATTGAATCATCCGTGGTACAATCATTTGAGCAAGAAAGACAGAAATGACCGGCCACGCATATTTGTTACCGATAACATTGATCCTGATTTCCTAAAAAGTCTCTTTGATGTTCTTGACCTTGAAAAAACTTTTTTTAACGTGATAACCAAGTCCGGTGATACCGCTGAGACAATGTCAACATTCTTTGTATTTATGGATCATATGAAAAAGACATTTAAGGGAAAAGATATAAGTTCGCATTTTACTGCAACAACGAGTCTTACAAAAGGAAATCTCCTCAAAATTGCCCAAAAAGAAGGATTTGATATTCTTGAGATACCTGATGATGTTGGAGGCCGTTTTTCAGTGCTTTCTAATGTAGGGCTGTTATCGCTTGCAACATCGGGAATAGATATCGAGGAACTTTTAGCGGGTGCCCGCGATATGGATGAATTTTGTAATAATTCTGATATTTGGGAAAATCCAGCGCTTATGTCAGCTGCACTACAATATTTGATGTATCGTAAAGGAAAGCCAATGTCAGTTCTTATGCCATATTCAAACGCGTTGAAAGAATTTGCTGACTGGTATGCCCAATTATGGGCTGAGAGTCTCGGTAAAAAGGTTAATAAGAATGGAGACGAAGTTTTTGTTGGTCCTACACCGATAAAAGCATTAGGTGCAACCGATCAACATTCGCAGGTCCAGCTATATAGAGAAGGGCCTAATGATAAAGTAGTTACCTTTATCAGTGTCCAAAAACATAACGATGAACTGAAAATACCAAAATGTATCGAAAAAATGGATATAAGCTATTTGTGCGGGCATTCAGTAGGAGAGCTTTTGCACGTCGAGGAAAAATCTACTGAGCTGTCACTGACAAAGAGTTTACGTCCAAATTGTAAGATTACTATACCTGAGGTGCGACCATATTATTTAGGCGCATTAATATATTATTACGAACTTCAAACAGCATATGCCGGGGAGTTATTTAATATTAATACCTATGATCAACCGGGTGTTGAAGAAGGCAAGACATTCGCATACGGTGTTATGGGGCGTAAAGGGTATGAGGCAAAGAAAAAAGAGTTTGATGCGGCTCAGCATAATGATATCCAACATATCATACATTTCTAAGTGCTCGCAACACAAAAGGTTATAGATAATAATCAAGCAATCCCCCTATGTTGCTGAAAATTTGTATTGCTTTTTAGTGGGTGAGTTGGTTATTGTATAAGATTACAGAGATAGGATTTGCTTAGTGAATAATCAGTTTATGGAGGGCAATATGGGTGATTCAACTGGGGTGATGGAGTTTCAGTGTGTAAAAGAAGGGTGTAAAACCATGATTTCTTTTACCGTTAATGAAATGAGTAAAGATAAGAAACTCTTATGTGATGCATGTAAAAATGAGTATTCGTTTGATGATAAGCTCATAGAGAATATTCAAAAGTTTGATAACCTAATTCGTGCGGTAAAAGATGCTGAAGATATACTTGGCAGCACTAATGTCGCAATTGATATTGAAAATAACACTATCAAAGTTCCGTATCGACTTCTTTTGACGAGACTCAGCACTTTATTAACATTAAAGATTGGTGATGAAGAGCTTCATTTTCGATTTCGTGTAGAACCTCTCAAAGAAAATGAGTTTATGGTATTAAAATAATACAACTTCAGGTGTATATCCCATGAAAAACATATTAAAAGAACTCAATTTGTCGCAGCAACAAGCGGTAAAACACAATAGGGGACCAGCACTGGTAATTGCGGGTGCCGGGACAGGAAAGACAACCGTACTTACTTATAGAATCTGTTATCTTATTCAAAATGGTACAAACATAGACAATGTGTTGGCGGTAACATTTACGAATAAAGCAGCTAATGAAATCAAATCACGTGTACGGAAGCTTGTTAAACACGATAATTTTAAGTGGATTGGTACCTTTCACTCCATATGCTTAAAGATACTTCGGCAAGAAGCAGAATTAGTAGGTTTTGGTGCAAATTTTGTTATTTATGATTCTGCTGACCAGAGGGCTCTTATCAAGATTTGTTTGAAGGAGCTTGGGATTGAAGAAGCTCAGTATAAACCGCAAGCTGTTCAAGAGCACATATCTCGAGCTAAAAGCAGACTGATCTGGCCAGATGAATACCGCAGTAAACGATCGCAGGTTCGTGACGCAATAATTGCAAAAGTGTATACATTATACCAGAACAAGCTGCGTCAGTGTAATGCGCTTGATTTTGATGATCTTATTGCCTATACCGTAAAATTACTCATGGATAATCCCCGGACTTTGCAGAAGTATCAGAATATGTATAAACACGTATTAATTGATGAATATCAGGACACAAATTGCGCGCAACATAAGCTGGTCAAGTTGCTTTCTAAGCATAACGGTAATGTGTTTGCAGTCGGTGACGAAGATCAATCAATATATGGTTTCCGTGGTGCGGAAGTTGGTAATATTCTTGATTTTAAAAATAGTTTTACCAAGACTAAGCTCTATAAGTTAGAGCAAAATTATAGGTCGACACAAACGATTCTTCGGTGTGCAAACGGTTTAATTGGGCACAATTCTGAACGTATAGGAAAGACACTCTGGACAAAAAATGAGGTAGGGGACAAGATTATGCGAAACCATGCAGTGTCAGAGCATGAAGAAGTTGAGCTTATTGTCCAATCAATAAAAGAGCTATATAAGAAACGGCGATTTAGTCTTGGTGAAATGGTTGTTTTCTACAGGGTGCATGCACTTTCACGCATAATTGAAGAAGGCTTTAGACGGGCACGCATACCCTATGAAATAGTAGGCGGGGTAGGTTTTTATGGCAGAAAAGAAATAAAAGATATTCTTGCATATTTAAAGCTGGTCGTTTCTTCTTCTGATGATGTGAGTTTTTTAAGGGTAATAAATACACCTGTTCGCGGTATTGGGCAAGGTTCGGTAAAGATACTCGCTGAATACGCAAAAAATCACAAGATGTCATTATATGCAGCCGCGCATATTGTAGCAGAAATACCAAAAATCCCGACAAAAGCGAAAACCGCCTTTGAAGCATTTGTGAAAATGATTGAGAATCTGAGGCTCGAAAAAGAAGATATTAACGCCGGAGTGATGCTTAAAAAGATCATTGATGCATCGGGGTATGTCAAAGCGCTTAAAGAACAAAAAACAGCCGATGCACGTGCACGCATTGAAAACGTAAACGAACTTAAATCTGCAGCACTTGAGTTTGAAGAACGAAATGACATTAAGACAACAGAGAGATTCTTAGAAGAAATATCACTGTTTTCTGATATAGATTTTTTTCAAGAAGATGATGATAAAGTTACATTGATGACTATACATGCCGCTAAAGGGTTACAGTTTGGAGTTGTGTTCTTGGTTGGGATGGAGAAAGGTATATTCCCGTACGTGGGGAGCCAATACAATGGTGATGGAGAGCTTGAGGAAGAAAGACGCCTGTGTTATGTTGCGTTAACGAGAGCAAAAAAATTACTCTATATCTCTTCAGCACAGAATAGGTTGCTGTATGGTGCGAGATTAAATAATGAGATATCTCCGTTTCTCACTGAATTGCCACATCAGTTATTAGAAGAAGTATCGTTATTTAGGAAACTACAGTTCGATCCTGAAAAAGCAGATCATGATGTGCAGCCTTCAAAAGGCAAGATACGTGTTAACACGTCATATGCCGTTGGCGAAAAGGTGAAGCACCTGAAGTTTGGAAAAGGAAAGATAACAAAGATATACGGCCAAGGCGAAGATATGCGTCTTACGATACAGTTTACTAAACAACCCAGCCCGATGCTGCTCATGGCAAAATTTGCAAATCTATGCAGGGAGTAATATGACGGGCCAGGCTGCTATTCTTCCGGATCTACAGTTTACTATCCTCTGTGACAATGTTCTAAAGGATGAACGCGGTAAATTTTCTTTTCAGGGATTATTCGAAACAATCAGCGCAACGACATTTCCGTGCAGCCATGAAGTCATGTTTATTGCAAATAGGTGGTGTAATGGTTACGGCACATTTACTCAGCAGACACGCCTTGTAGCCCCCGATAATGATTCAATTATTGCGGAAGATGAACCGACGAGTTTTACTCTTACTAATACTGACAGCAGGCATACCGTCGTTGCAAAGTTTAACAATGTTATGTTTCAGGCGCAGGGAAAATACTGGTTTGAAATACGATTGAATGGTAATCCGATGATACGTTACCCGATGCATTTAATGAAGAAGTAATAGTGAAGAGACTAGAGCCTTTTCGTAATCTTGTGAAGACAAAAAAAACCCACCCCGATACATCGGGGTGGGTTTTTTATTTTATATTATGTTAAATCTAGAACCCATTTAAGTCTTCGTTAAATGAACTTCTGTTTTGTGTAGACTGAGCGTTTAATTTAGGTTCTGGAACAATCAATACCCTGGTAGTATCTCTGCCACCACCATGACGGCCAACGATGTCATTGATTGGCTTAAACATTTTGTCGCCATGAAGCGTGTCTTCGAGTTTACCTAATGCACCGTGTACCTTAAAGAAATAACCAACATCTTTGAAGAATTCATTTGAATCAATAATGTTTTGTAAACGACGAAGGACGCCTTCACGATATACAAGACCGTTGATTCTTCTTAAGATTCTTTTACATTCATTCCAGTCTCTTCTCACGTGATCATAACCAGCGTCATATACAAACACATCATCAATATTTAAAACAAGTGTTTTTAATTCGTTCATTACTGGCGAAAGATTTTTTGCTGTAGGTGTTCCCTCTGTTACTTCTGCATTGAGTTTCTGAGAAGCATCACGGAAAGAAATGAGCTGGGTTTTTAGAATGTCTTCGTTGTATCTGCCAGCATGTGATAATGATTCTACTTTACTAACTTCTTGTTGTGCGCTTGCTTCAAGCTGTCCACATAATTTTTGAAGCACGCCCATTTCATTACTATCGATGACTGCGTATGCTGGTACACTAAGACCAAACAGCACTGCACAAACCATTACCATAACCAGTAATGCACACTTTTTCATCTTATTTCCTCCTTAAGCTTTGCAGTTGTTAAAAATCTATTTAAACTATAACCGTATTTATTTCCGGTAAATTTACCAGAAGGCTATAGTAATGTCAAGAATTTTTTATGTAGGGTAGCGAAATATTATTACTTCGCTACCCTATACTTTAGTTATTAAAAAATCACTTGTATCCGGTGCAAGTATTTGGTAATCTCAAAAGGTTACGTTGCCACTATAAACTTTATAAATCGAAGGGGTGTTTATGAAGAATTTTGAAGTGAAGGATACACGAAATTTTGCGATTATATCACATGGGCATGCAGGTAAGACGACTCTTGCTGATGCACTTCTCTTCAATGCAGGGGTTACCTCACGTATAGGGAGTGTTGAGCAAGGTACTACAATATGTGATTTTGATGACGATGAGAAGCGGCGCCAGATCAGTATCAGCGCAAAACTCATAAATTATGAATGGAAGGGGAAAGTTAATTTTGGTATTGTGACCCCAGGATATACAGATTTCTTTGGTGATGTTATTAGTTCCCTTCATGCTGTTGATGGTGCAGTTATTGTTGTGTGCGGTGCCAATGGGGTTGAAGTGGGTACCCAAAAAGTATGGAAACAAGCAAATAAAAGAAACTTACCCCGGATGATCTTTATTAACAAACTTGATAAAGAGCACGCCAATTACATATCAACTGTTGACTCAATACGATCGATCTTTGGGGTCAATTGTGTACCGATTACTTTGCCTGTTGGGCTCAATGCGTCACTTTCAGATGTTGCGAACCTGTTTACCGGAACGAATATCGATAAACTCTCTGGTGATATTGCGGGAAAAGTAAATGAATATAAGGTGATGATTGAAGAAGCAGCAGCAGAATCTGATGACTCTCTTACTGAAAAATATCTTAATGAAGGGTCTTTAACACCTGAAGAACTGGTTCAGGGGTTGCGTAAAGGTTTGTGTCATAATACGATCGTTCCAATCTTCTGTGGTTCAGCAGAGAAGAACATCGGGGTAAAAGAACTTATGGACGGTATCAGTGAAGATATGCCTTCACCTGAAGATAGAGGCGAGATAGTGACAACTGAAGAAGACAAAACTATTAAACCAGATAAAAAGGCTCCGTTTAGTGCATTTGTCTTTAAGCATGTTGTTGATCCTCACGCGGGAAACCTTACCTATCTCAGAATTTATTCAGGTACTGTTGTGCCTAATACCGAGGTAGCTAATGTTACCAAAGGATCAAAAGAAAAGATCGGTAATATTCTCACCTTAAACGGTAAAGATACAAAACAAGTTGATAGCGCTTCTGCGGGTGATATTATTGTTGTGGCAAAGATGAAAAGCACCTCGTACAATAATACTCTTACTGATTCATCAAATAAAGTCGAGTTACCAAATATTGAGTTTGGAAAGCCGCTCGTTTCTTTGGCAGTACGACCAAAGGCAAAAGGTGACGAAGAAAAGATCGGTACAGGGCTTCACAAGATTACTGAAGAAGATCCGACCCTTATTCTTGCCCGGCATCCTGAGACAAAAGAGCTTGTTATATCTGGTATGGGTGATTTGCATATTGAAATCGCGTTTGATCGTCTTCGTAAACGCTATGGTGTGGAAATTGAGACCAGTGTTCCGAAAGTAGCCTATAAAGAAACGATCAAAAAAAATGCTGAAGGGCATTGTAAATATAAGAAACAGTCCGGTGGTAAAGGCCAGTACGGAGAAGTATACATAAAAATAGAACCGCTTGAAAAAGGTAAAGCTTTTGAGTTTGTTGATGCGATCGTTGGTGGTTCCATACCAAAAAATTATATCCCTGCGGTTGAAAAGGGAATTATTGGCGCGATGGGAGAAGGAGTTCTTTCAGGAAATAAAATGGTTGATGTTAAAGTAACGCTGTATGATGGCAGCTTTCATACTGTTGACTCATCAGAAATGGCGTTTAAAATTGCCGGATCAAAGGCCTTTAAAGAAGCATGTGAAAAAGCAAACCTTATTCTTCTTGAGCCTATCATGACAGTTGATGTATATGTCCCTGGTAAGTTTATGGGTGATATTTCAGGACTACTAAACTCAAAACGCGGTAGGATTATGGGAATGGACGATATCGGTGATATTAAAAAGATAACTGCCCAAGTTCCTATAGCTGAAATACATAAGTTTGCTACTGAGTTGCGGTCACTGACCGGTGGACAGGGTACTTATGAGATGGATTTCTCTCATTACGAAGAAGTGCCCGCACAAATTGCTCAGAAAGTAATCGAGTTATCGAAAAAAGAAGAAGAAGCACATGCACATGCACATGCACATGCAAAAGAGTAGCTTCGATACACATAAATACAGTTGATTTATACAGGTCTTGTATAGCGAGATTTGTGAGGAGGAAACATGAGTGGACACTCAAAGTGGTCATCGATAAAACACAAAAAAGCTGTGGTAGACGCGAAACGCGGAAAAGCTTTTAGTAAAGTGATAAAAGAAATTACAGTAGCGGCGAAAAATGGTGGAGGGGACCCTGATAAGAACCCAAAGCTTCGCATGTTAATAATAAAAGCAAAAGAAGTAAATATGCCTCAGGATAATATTGTCCGTGCTATTAAGAAAGGTACGGGTGAACTTCCCGGTGTTACTTATGAGGAGCAAACCTACGAAGGGTTTGGACCCGGTGGTGTTGCGATATTAGTTGATGTCTTAACGGATAATAAAAACCGTTCAGCGTCAGAACTTAGAATGCTTTTTTCGAAAAAGAACGGAAATATGGCCGGAGCGGGTTCTGTTAACTGGATGTTTAATAGAAAAGGATACGTTGAAGTTTCAAAATCTTCAGTCGATGAAGATAAGCTCTTTACTGTAGTAACTGAAGCTGGAGCGGAAGATTTTGTTGCTGAAGACGAGAATTATGAAATTACCGTGCCGGTAGATAACCTTGAAGATGTAAAAAAAGCTATAACTGATGCCGATATAGCAATAGAAGTAGCAGAAGTAACGCAAATTCCACAGAATCTTGTTAAAATTTCCGGGAAAGAAGCGAAGCAAGCGCTTGCGCTTGTTGAGGAGCTTGAAGATCACGAAGATGTGCAGGATGTATACGCAAACTTTGATATTGCTGAAGAAGATATGCCAGAAGATAGCATATAGCGTTTAGCGTATAGTTTAAATATTTTTAAATAAAATCTAAACGCTCCCCGCTAAGTGCTATACGCTATTTAGTCTAAAACGAGGGTTTTTAATGAGAATTATTGGTGTAGATCCGGGGACAAGGATTACCGGCTATGGTGTTATAGACGCCTCGAACTCACGTGTAGTATCTGTTGCATACGGTTGTGTAAAAAATTCTCCAAAGTTAACTCTTCCGCAATGTTTTTCAAAGATATTTAGAGAACTCACTCAGGTCATTGCCACGTTTAAACCCAATGTTTTTGCTATTGAGGACATTTTCTATTGCAAAAACGTCAGGTCAGCTGTTAAGCTGGGTGAAGCACGCGGTGTGGCGCTCCTAACGGCTGCTGAAGCGGGACTTGAAACATTTGAATATACTCCTCGAAAAGTAAAAATGTCGGTTGTCGGTAACGGTGGAGCGGAGAAAGCACAGGTGCAAAAGATGGTCCAGATGATTTTAGGGATTCATCAAGGTTTTGATTCTGAAGATGTTAGTGATGCGCTTGCGATTGCGATATGTCACGCGCACACCATACCGCTCAAACAAAGGGTATAAATACACATGATATCATATGTGAAAGGTATATTAATCGAATCCTCTCCGACACGTATTGTTGTAGATGTACAGGGGATAGGATATGAGATATTCATACCTCTTTCAAGTTACGAGAACCTTCCTGATCAGCAGAAAGAAACGAAAGTCTTCACGTATCAACATGTGAGAGAAGATGCTCTTGATCTCTATGGCTTTTTAACGATTGAAGAACGAGAAGTATTTAAAACGCTTTTAGGGGTAAACGGTATTGGCGCAAAGCTGGCAATGGGGATACTGAGCGGGATAGCTATTGATGATTTATGTGAAGCAATAGCCCAGAGTAATGTAAAGCGACTCTCATCAGTGCCTGGATTGGGAAAGAAAACAGCTGAACGCTTAGTGGTTGAGCTTAAAGACAAGATCGTCACTTTATCAAAAAGGAAAATTAGTGTTGGTCAGATAAAAACTATCGGTAATAAAATCTATGAAGATGTAACAGACGCGCTTGTTGCGCTTGGATATAAATCAAATGCCGCTGAAGAAGCTTTGCAGAAAGTTCTTAGTGAAAAAGGCACGAGCAAATTAAAAACTGAAGACCTCGTGCGAAAAGCATTGCAGTATGTGTCTTAATGGAGTCCTATGACAAACGAAATGGTTCATGATCAACATCCGATATCATCACTTGCAGAACGTGACCTGCAATACGAAGTTCCTTTAAGACCTGATTTGTTAGATGATTTTATCGGACAAGAAAAGATCAAAGAACGGCTTACGATATCTATTGAAGCCGCTGCGCAGCGAAATGAAGCGTTAGAACACACGCTTTTCTCAGGCCCACCGGGTCTGGGGAAAACGACACTTGCAAATATTGTTGCAAAAAAGGTCGGGGCAAACATAAAGACGACTTCCGGGCCAGCTATTGAAAAAGCAGGTGATCTGGCAGGGCTCTTGACCGGTCTTGAAAACGGTGACGTTCTCTTTATAGATGAAATTCATCGTCTTAATCATGTGGTAGAAGAGTATCTGTATCCGGCAATGGAAGATTTTGTACTTGATATTATGATCGATAAAGGGCCGGCAGCCCGGTCTGTACGGCTTAATTTGCCTCGATTTACGTTAATAGGTGCTACCACCCGAAGCGGCCTTCTTACATCTCCTTTACGATCACGATTCGGTATTGTTAACCGCCTTGATTATTATAATGAAAAAGCGATTAATGAAATCGTGAAACGATCAGCAAAAATACTTAATGTTGAAGTTGATGCCGAGGGATCACTTGAAATAGCAAAACGTTCACGAGGTACACCGAGAATTGCAAACTGTCTTCTTCGCCGTGTACGTGACTATGCGCAGATAAAGGCGGATAACTGGATAAACAAGGACGTTGCTGATCAGGCTCTCAATATGTTCGATATTGATGAGTTCGGCCTTGATGAGATGGATAAAAAGATCCTAACCACTATAATAGAGAAGTTTAGTGGCGGTCCGGTTGGTGTGAGCACTATTGCTACTGCTGTTGGTGAAGAGACTGGGACTATTGAGGAAGTATACGAACCATATCTTATTCAGCAAGGATATATCAAACGAACACCAAGCGGCAGAGTTATCACTCCACGTGCACAGAAATATTTCGGTAAAGGAAAGAAAATACAGGCACAAGACGAGCTCTTTTAATGTATGGAACTTAAAATAATCGGTAAATTACTCATTACAATAGGTTCAGTTGTTGTCCTTATCGGATTGCTATTTTTTTTCTTTCCTAAATTCTTTTCTTTCTTTGGTAAACTTCCCGGCGATATAGCAGTTCAAAATAAGAACTTCAGTTTCTATTTTCCCGTCACAACATGTATTATCATTAGTAGCATACTTACTTTAATCTTTTGGATCACCGGTAAAAAATGATGATGAAACTTCGTTTCCTTTCTTTATTTATTACAATATCTCTGGTTTTTTTAGAACCTGTTAACGCAGAGAAGATCGTGTCTCTTTCACGTCCCTTTACCATGAAGGTACTCGTGTTTGATCATTTAAAGAGGTTGGATATCCGTATACACGGAAAGTACGTTATCTTGGATAACAAAAAAAAGATTATTACGGCTGGGTTTAATCTTCAAAAAGGGAAGATAGTTTCGCGGCGGGATCGGTTCTATTTTAATGACCGTATGGTAAGTCAGGGTATGCTGACGATTGAGACCATTAAAGATGGATATATCATGATAAATAAGAAACCGTATTACGGTTCTTTAACATGTAAAGTGAGAGGTAAGGGGGGATTTAAAGTAATAAATAACGTATTGCTTGAAAAATATCTTGAGGGAGTACTCGCCGGTGAAACATTCGCGAAAACTCCGATTGAGGCATTAAAAACGCAGGCAGTAATTTCAAGGACATGTGCTCTTCACACTATGCTCAAAAAATCTGATAAAGAATATTATGTTACTAAAAAATTTCCTCAGATGTATGTAGCGCGCAATACGGTAGGGACACCGTTTGAAGAAGCGGTAAAAGGGACTCAAGGAAAAATTCTTACCGTGGAAGGTCGAGTTGTTCCAATCTATTTTTCTTCCTCATGCGGTGGGGTAACAGAGCATGATAGATATGTCTGGAAAACAAAGGAGTCAAATACTGTACGGGTAACGTGTCCCTATTGCAGGTATACGCCAGACTTTAGATGGAAATTAAATATGACATTAGGAGAATTTCGAAGACTACTCATGCGAAATAATAAGTCTATTGGGAAGGTATATGGTATAAACGTCAGCAAACGTGTTATTGGAACTGAACGTGCAGAAGTAATAACCATACGCCACTCAAAAGGGACATCAGAGGTAAAAGCAAACTGGCTACGTAAAAAAATAGGCCCGAACAAGCTCAAAAGCACCTACTTTGTCATGTCATTTAATGGTGACAGGCTAATATTCAACGGGAAAGGCTGGGGGCATGGAGTAGGGCTGTGTCAGTCAGGAGCACGTGAAATGGCATCTCGGGGAAAAACCGCACAAGAGATCCTATCGTTTTATTATCCCCACATGAGAGTTAAAAAGGTAGAGTAAATCGTTCTCATTTTGTCTTTGCGCTCTTAAAGAGGAGATTTTTTTCATGCTACACAATGTATCTAATTACGATTATGAACTGCCACAGAAATTGATCGCACAAGCGCCTGTCCCCGAAAGACATATGTCTCGATTAATGGTTTTGGATCGATCTCAAGAAAACATTACACATAAAACGTTTCGAGATGTTGTCCAGTATTTTAATCCAGGTGATTGTCTGGTTATCAATAACACAAAGGTTATCCCTGCTAGACTTTATGGTAAAAAGAGTACCGGGGCACAGATCGAAGTTCTTCTCTTAAAAAAGCGAGATGGAAATATCTGGGAAGTGATGATGAAACCCGCTAAAAGAATACCAGTTGGCGGAGAAATATTTTTTTCAGACTCCAGACCCCAGACCCCAGACTACAGACTAAAAGCCACAGTTCGAGAAGTGCTGTCAGATGGGAAGAGAATTGTTGAGTTCGATAACAACGTTTTGGAACACATACACGATATTGGGATTATGCCTCTCCCACCTTATATAAAGAGAGAAGTGGGGGATACACATTCTGAGTTTGATAAAGAACGGTATCAGACGGTGTATGCTAAAACCCCTGGTGCTGTAGCGGCGCCTACTGCAGGACTTCATTTTAGTGATGAGCTTCTTGAACAGTTACGTGTTAAAGGTGTGAATATTGTAACCGTTACACTTCATGTTGGGTATGGTACGTTTAAACCTGTTGAAGTTGACGATGTGCGTGATCATATAATGCACCATGAGTATTATGAAGTTACGGAAGATACTGCTCAAATTATTAACGAGACAAAGAAAAAGAGTCGAAGACTCATTGCGGTAGGTACTACATCGGTACGGACTCTTGAGACTGTTACAGATCAAGATGGGATCGTACGTGCTGGTAGCGGTGAAACGAACCTCTTTATATATCCTCCATATACATTTAAGGTAGTTGATGCTATTATAACAAACTTTCATTTACCGAGATCAACGCTTCTTATGATGATATCAGCGTTTGCGGGAAAAGAATTTTTGTTTAAAGCATATAATGAGGCAATTGAGAATAAGTATCGGTTTTATAGTTATGGGGATGCGATGTATATCGTATAGCGCATAGCGTATAGTAAAAAACTCACCGCGTAGGAGTCCCCGATAAATCGCGGCCACCTACGCGGTGTTAAACATGTTGAGTCGATATAATTGTAGAAGAAAAATATGGCTAAGACATTTGAATTAATTAAAAAAGATAAAGAGACCAATGCTCGGTTAGGGAAGGTGTTTACCGCTCATGGTGAAATTTCCACACCTAGTTTTATGCCCGTAGGTACTCAAGGTGTAGTAAAAGGTATGAGTCCTTTTGAAATGAAAGAAATTGGTGCCCAGATCATCCTGGGAAATACCTATCACCTGATGCTTCGACCGGGGATGGATATTATTAAAAAAGCCGGTGGCCTTCATTCGTTCATTGGATGGGATAAGCCGATTCTTACCGATAGCGGTGGCTTTCAGGTATTTAGCCTGGCTCATATCCGTAAGGTGACGCCCGAAGGGGTCAAGTTTCAGTCACATATTGATGGATCACCCCAGTTTCTCGGGCCCAAAGAAGCAATGGAAGTACAAACCATTCTTGGATCGGATATTATGATGTGTTTTGATGAATGCGTGTCGTATCCCTGTGAATACGATTATGCTTGCAATTCTCTTGACTTGACCTTAGAATGGGAAAAAATTTGTAAAAAATATCATACAAATAAAGATCAATTGCTCTTTGGAATTACGCAAGGTTCGGTATATAAGGATTTAAGGAAAAGATCTGCTGAAGCACTTGTTGATATTGGTTTTGATGGATATGCTGTTGGGGGACTGAGTGTTGGAGAGCCTGATGCTCTCCTGTATGAGACGTTAAACGATCAGCTTGAGTATTTACCGGTTGATTCTCCGCGATATCTTATGGGGTGTGGTACGCCAGAAAACCTGCTTACCTGTGTTGAAATGGGTGTTGATATGTTTGATTGTGTCATGCCTACACGTAACGGGCGTAACGGCACTGCATTTATCTCGCAGGGTAAAATCATAATTAAAAACAGTGAGTTTAAAGAGGATTTTTCTGGGCTTGACCCTGAATGTGATTGTGTTGTGTGTAAAAACTATTCACGAGCATATCTCAGACACTTGTTTATGTCCGGTGAAATACTGGGACTGCGGTTATTGTCCTATCACAATCTTTATTTTTATCAGAATCTTATGCGTAATATGAGAGAGGCGATCGAAAACGATTCGTTCAGCGCGTTTAAAAAATCTTTTTTACAAAAATTTAATCAACGTCAAAAAAAGGCACATAGTGTCAAACAAAAAAAGGAGTAACACATGATGTATTCATTTATTACTTTTCTTATGGGAGCGGCACCTGGAGAAGGCGGTAAAGCCTCAAATCCTATTCTTTCAATGTTGCCTCTCGTTCTTATGTTCGTCATATTGTATTTTCTCATGATTCGTCCTCAGCAGAAGAAACAAAAAGCGATGCGCGCAATGGTCGAAGCTATGAAAAAAGGGGATAAGGTTATCACTAATGGCGGTATACATGGCATTATTGTTGGTCTTAAAGACGCGACCGTTACCATTAAAGTTGCTGATAATGTAAAGCTCGAGTTTAGCAAAAGTGCGGTTATCTCTGTAGCAAAAGGCAGTGAAGCTGAAACAAATTAACAAAATATAAATACCGAAGGTATCTGACAACAAACGGAGGCAGTAATGTTATCTAAAATGCGCTGGAAGTCTCTTCTTATTGTCGCTATTGTCGGGCTCTCAATTTGGAAGCTCTGCCCGATCGATAAAGCAATAAATCTTGGTCTTGACCTAAAAGGCGGTATGCATATCGTCTTAGAAGTTGACACCTCTAAACTTTCAAAAGATGCAAAAAAAGGTGCACGAGACAGAGCGCTTGAAATTATCCGTCGACGTGTTGATGAATTTGGTGTATCTGAACCGGTGATTATTCCTGAAGGTGAAAATAGGATCGTTGTCCAATTGCCCGGTGTTACTGACAAGAAACGTGCTCGAAAGCTGATCGGTAAAACAGCGCTTTTGGAGTTCCGTCTTGTCAGCACTGATCAGGATCAGATAAAAAACGCTATGGAAGGGAATCCTCCTGTTGGATACCAGCTCGCATATATGCCTTCCGGAAAAGGGAAAGATACTTTTAAAATGCCTATTCTTGTTAAATCAAAAGTTGACTTGAGTGGGGCGTATCTTTCTGATGCACAGCCTGATTTCGGTAGCGCGTTTAATGAACCGCAGATCATGATCACGTTCAACAATGAAGGTGCGAAGATTTTCGCACTTGTGACTGAACGATACGTCGGTCGACAGCTTGCAATACTCCTAGACGGTGAAGTGCTTATGGCGCCGCAAATTAAAACCGTTATACCTAACGGTAAAGGTGTTATTACCGGTGACTTTACTACTGAAGAAGTGAAAGATACCGCGTTATTATTACGTGCCGGTGCGTTACCTGCTCCGGTAAAAGTGATTGAAGACAGAACGGTGAGTCCGACACTTGGTAGAGATTCAATACGACAAGGTATTATGGCTGCTGTCGGTGGTCTTATATTGGTCGTTGTTTTCATGATCATTTATTATCATCTCGGCGGTTTTATCGCCAATCTTGCGCTTATGCTTAATATGATCATACTTTTTGGTACTATGGCGTGGTTTAAGTTTACGCTTACCTTGCCTGGTATCGCAGGTATTATTCTCACTATCGGTATGGCAGTTGATGCAAATATTCTTATACAGGAACGTATGCGTGAAGAACAGGCGTTAGGGAAAAAGATACGGACGGTGATTGAAAACGGTTACGGTCGTGCGTTTCATGCGATCTTTGATGCGAATATTACGACGCTATTAACGGGTGTAATCTTGTTCATTTTCGGTTCCGGTCCAATTAAAGGATATGCGGTTACCTTATCAATCGGTATTGCGATTAGTATGTTTACCGCTCTTGTTGTTACCAGAAATGTATATGATTATCTTACCCTTAACAAAAAGTTTACAAAGATCACTATGATGAGAATGCTTGGTGCGACACATCTTGATTTTATGGGTAAGAGCGTTATCGCGGTTGTTATATCGTGTATTATTATTGTTATTGGTATTGTTGCATTTGCAGCACAGGGAAATAAAAATTTTGGTATCGATTTTCTTGGCGGTGCATTGATCGAGCTGAAGTTTGATCAAAAGGTTAAGGTTGAAGAGATTCGTGATTCAATGAAAGAGATCGGTCTCGGTTCAAGCACTATTCAGCAAACCGGGGAAGGGAATATCATCATAAAGACCGGGCAAGAAGCTGAAGATGCTATACAAGCACAGATAACAAAAACGTTTCCTAAAAATTCATTTGAAATACTGAAAACTGAGGAAGTCGGTCCTGCGATTGGGCGTGATTTAAAGAAGAAAGCCCTTCTTGCGATCATTTTGGCTTTGATCGGTATCATGACCTATCTCGGGTTCCGTTTCGAGCTCAGTTACGGTATTGGTGCACTCTTAGCGTTGTTCCACGATGTTTTGATCACTATGACGTTTTTAGCGTTAACGGGGACAGAAATATCTATCAGTGTTGTTGCGGCACTCTTGACGGTGGTCGGGTATTCGGTCAATGACACGATCGTGGTATTTGATCGTGTTCGTGAAAACCTGCGTTATATGAGAAAGACTGACTTTAAGAATGTGTTGAACACCAGTATTAATCAAACACTTTCACGTACCATACTGACATCTTTAACATCACTTTTTGTGGTAGCATCTCTTTTTATATTTGGCGGTGAAGTGATACATGATTTTGCGTTTGCGCTCCTCGTAGGTACAATAAGCGGTACATATTCAACGATGTTTATCGCTTCTCCAGCCGTATTGTGGTGGAGAGGAAATCGCAAGATATAGTGTAGCGTATAGCGGATAGCGTATAGATATTGCTTTATTTTTTAACTATACGCTAAGTGCTATTTGAATTACTAAGTATTTTGAAGACAGTTGGTGAATTGTGACACAGAGGCACTGGGCAATAAATGATTCTGACAAGGCGTTAGCCTTTGTCCTTTCACGTAAACTGCATATATCCAGTCTTACCGCACAGATCCTTGTTAACCGAGGTCTTGTTGATATTGAAAGTGCGCATTCATTTTTGCATCCCTTACTGAAAAGTATCCATGATCCTTTTAGCTTGCAGGATATGGACAAGGCTGTCTCGCGTATTATTGATGCTGTTACAAATAATGAGCAGATTGTTATTTTTGGTGACTATGATGTTGATGGTATTACTGCTACCGTGCTTTTATATGATTTCCTTTGCCGTATGGGAGCTCAGGTAGATTATGTATTGCCGCAGCGCTCTGATGGGTATGGATTTAAAAATACTTCAGTTGATATCTGTAGGGAAAAGAATGCACGAATCATACTTACGGTAGATTGCGGTATAAGTTCACTCGACGCTATAGTGTACGCAAAAGAGTGCGGTATAGATGTTATTGTGAGCGATCATCATGAGCCGGGAGAAACTATCCCCGAATGCGTTGCTGTTATTAATCCAAAACGCTCTGATAGTTCCTATCCATTTAGAGAACTTTCAGGTGTCGGTGTTGCATTCAAAATCGCTCATGCTGTTTTAAAACAGTGCAAGGTAGATAACAAGCTACTTGCAGGAACTGATACTGATCTAAAGGATTACCTTGATCTAGTATGTTTAGGTACCGTTGCTGATATTGTGCCATTACTCGATGAAAATAGAATTTATGTAAAATATGGACTTTTGAAGCTCAAAATGAGTGATCGACCAGGCATTGTTGCTTTAAAAGAAATCGCTGGTCTTGACGAACATATTGAGACTAGTCATGTATCGTATCGTTTAGCTCCGCGTATCAACGCTACTGGTCGTGTTTCACTATCTGATACTGCTGCACAGTTGCTCCTGAGCAATAAGGATGAGGCCGGGGCGCTTGCTGCTGCTTTAGATAATGATAATCGTAACAGGCAAAAAATTGAAGCGGAAGTTGTCAAAGATGCATTTTCTGTTATTGATAAAACCTATGATCCTACAAAAGACAAAATTATTGTTGCATACGGGGATAACTGGCATCAGGGTGTTATCGGTATTGTCGCAAGCCGTATCGTAAAGAAATATAATCGTCCCGCTGTTGTCATATCATTTGAAGAAAATGTTGGTAAAGGGTCAGCACGGAGTATTGGTCAGTTTCATATCCTTGATGCGTTACGTGAATGTAAAGAATACATCACTAATCTCGGAGGACACAAGGGTGCGGCAGGTATGACAATTGAAAAAGGGACTATAGATAAGTTTTGTGAGAAATTAAAAGAAGTAGCGAGTGAAAGATTGACTGAGAGCGATCTATCTGCCGGTATTGATATAGATTGCGAAATACAACTCAATGAATTAACCCACAACAGTGTTAAGGAACTTGAAAAATTAGAACCTTTTGGTTTTGGTAATCCGAAGCCGGTTTTTATTTCTCATGATGTAACTATTTTAGGTGTGCCGCGTATTGTTGGCAAGGATCATCTGAAGTTGTATGTTGATTGTGCCGGTATGAATATAGATGTTATCGGTTTTGGCATGGCCCAAAAGTGCACTGAACTTACGACGAGTGATTGCAAGAAAATCGATATTGTGTATACACCGACAATAAATAAGTTTCGTGGCGAAGAGCGTTTGCAGTTAGAACTCTACGATGTAAAAGTACGAACACGCAAAGTTATCCCGCAGAAGGTATAATCTGAAAGTAAGGGGATATTATTACTCCACAAACCCTGAGAGCATCACAAAAGTTCTTACATAGTGTGAGAGCAACAATTATGCTTTTTGGATCTTGCCTGATCTAATACAGCTTGAACATACTTTAGCTTTTTTGTTCGCACCGTTTAGAATGATCTTGATTCTCTGCAAATTTGGCAGGAAACGTCTCTTAGAGATACCTGTCACTTTTTTACCAACCCCGCCTTTTTTCTTTGCTAAACCACGGCGTTCGATGGTTCGACCAGCTACAGGTTTTTTTCCGCATATTTCACATATTTTTGCCATGATAAATACTCCTTCGCTCATTTGAAGGTCACAGATTACCATATATAGTATGTTTTGCAAGTATTTTTTTAATTAATCGTAGAAATATCTATTGAGAAGTATTATTGGCAACGGAGGATAAATGTATTATACTGACAGGAAAACACGTTTATAAAGAGTATAATTATGATGCCCAACAGTACTATATGCAAGAATAAAGACGTTTTAAACTCCTCCGTACAGTACATTAAAGGTGTAGGGCCAAAACGCGCACAAGTTTTTGACCGTATAGGTATTAAAACGGTCAGGGATTTACTCTTTCTTATGCCTCGCCGGTACGAGGATCGAAGCAATCTCAAAAGTATTTCTCAAGTGACTCTTGGCCAGTATGAAACAGTTATAGGGAAAGTCATTCGGATACATAAGCGGCGAGTGAAAAGAGGTATGTGGATCTTTCAGGTTGTCTTAAGTGATGATACCGGACTCGTTCATGCGGTATGGTTTAATCAGCCATACCTTGAAGAAAAATTTAATAAAGGTGACGTTGTCATTTTTTATGGTAAAGTGCAGCTCTATGACCGTAAACTACAACTGCAAAGCCCTGAATTTGAGATCATTGACAATGAAGATGTAGAGCTTACCCATATGGGTAAGATTGTGCCCATATATCCTCTGACTGAAAGTCTTAAGCAGGGGACGTTACGTTCAATTATTCATACGCTCTTAGAAACACATATACATGCAATAGAGGAAACAATTTCCAGCAAAATGCGTGACCGGTTGGGCTTAATCGGTCTTCAAGAAGCACTCTTAAACATCCATTTTCCTGACTCAATGAAAAAGCAGTCTCGTTCATATCGCCGGCTGGTCTTTGATGAGTTTTTTTTGTTTCAATTAGCGATTCTTACGAAAAAAGCGCGTGTGCATAAAGAACAGGGTATTTCGCATGCAGTGGATGGTTCTTTGTATCGCAACTTTATAAAAAATTTACCATTCACATTAACATCTGCTCAAGTTCGTGTTCTTGATGAAATAACACAAGACTTGGAGCAGTCCCATCCCATGAATAGGTTAGTGCAGGGTGATGTCGGTTGTGGAAAAACAATTGTTGCTGTGGGGACACTTTTAATGGGATGTGATAGCGGCTACCAAGGGGTATTTATGGCGCCTACTGAACTCTTGGCACGTCAGCACTACAAAAATATCAAAAAGTTGGCTGTATCCATTTCTGTACGTATTGAGCTTTTGATCGGTGATATGAAAAAAGCTGATAAAAATGCATTGCTCACTGATCTTAAAGCAGGGAAGATTGATATAGTAATCGGCACACATTCGCTTCTAGAGGAGAGTGTTGAGTTCGATAAGCTTGGCGTGGTAGTTATCGATGAACAGCATAAATTTGGCGTTACTCAACGATCGAAGCTACGATGTAAAGGGATTACTCCTGATGTTTTAGTTATGACCGCTACTCCGATACCTCGCACACTATCTTTGACAGTGTATGGTGATCTTGAAGTGTCGGTAATAGATGAACTGCCTCCTGGCCGGCAAAAAGTTTTTACCTACTGGATATATGAAAATAAACTTGCCGATGCATATAATTTTATTAAAAAACAAGTTACTAGCGGGCGTCAGGCATACATCATTTATCCGGTGATAGAACAATCGTCAAAAACTGAACTCAAAGCTGCGGTACAAATGACAGAAGAGTTAAAAAAGGTGTATTTCTGTGATGTGCCCTTAGATCTTATTCATGGCAGAATGAAAAGTGGTGAACGTGAAGATATCATGAGTCGTTTTTACGATGGGGAAATTAAAGTTCTTGTCTCCACAACGGTTATTGAAGTCGGTATTGATGTGCCTAATGCGACCGTGATATTAATAGAAAATGCAGAACGGTTCGGTCTTGCGCAGCTTCATCAGCTCAGAGGTCGCATTGCACGCAGCTCGCATAAAGCATATTGTATCTTGGAAGGAAAGCCAACCACAGATGAAGCCAAACGCAGATTAAATGTTATGAAATCAACTTCCGATGGATTCAAGATAGCAGAAGAAGATCTCGCGATACGTGGACCGGGAGAATTTTTTGGTGAAAGACAGCACGGGCTGACCGATTTTAAGATAGGAAATATTGTTTCTGATTATGGGATTATGCAGGAGGCGAGGGCTGAAGCCCAGATGTGTATCATGCATAAAGGTGACAATACAAAAGCCGAGTACGATGCGCTCAGAAAAGCGTTTGTTGAACGATATCGTGATACATTCGATCTTATATCAGTGGGGTGATAGTGTTATGAGAGTAATTGCAGGGACTTTACGAGGACGGAAAATAAAAACGATCCGAGGGGATCGTACACGACCAACTTCTGATAAGGTCAGAGAATCCATGTTTAATGTTATTGGTCCTCATGTTGTAGGTGCGCGTGTTCTGGATCTTTATGCAGGCTCAGGTGCTATCGGTATTGAGGCGTTGAGCCGCGGTGCAACTTACGGGGTATTTGTTGAAAAGAGCAGGTACAGTTCTGCCATAATAAAGCACAATCTTGAAGAACTTGGCCTAGCTGAATATGGTGCTGTATACATGATAGATGTTATACGCGCAATAGAGAAATTTTCACGTGAAAAAAGTATGTTTGATATTATTTTTTCTGATGCGCCGTATGTGAAAAAAACAGATGATGACCCTGAGAGAATTACTCCGAATCAAAATCTATTGCAAAACATTGATAATTTAGATGTTTTAGTTCCAAACGGGCTTGTCGTAATAGAGCACTTTAAAAGAGATCTTCCGGATTATTTTGGTGAAAAAATATCTTTTGTGCAGGCAAAAACATATGGGGATACGTCTTTTTCTGTGTACAAAAACGCTAAGTAAGTTTATGATAAGACCCTTACGCGTTGCACTTTGAATATGAACAGTTACAATAAGAACAATGAGGATGTTTTATGAAAAAAGCATTATATCCGGGAAGTTTCGATCCTGTTACCCATGGACATGTTGATGTCATTAGACGTGCAGTGAAGATATTTGACGGGCTTATTCTTGCTGTAGCGAACAATCCCACGAAGAAGCCGCTCTTTTCTCTAGATGAACGTGTCGAAATGATAAAAAGTGTCACAAGCAATATAGAGGGTATTGAAATTGATACATTTGACGGTCTTTTAGTTGATTTTGTTGCTCATAAAAAGGCGTCTGTTGTAGTGAGAGGGCTTCGTTCTATGTCAGATTTTGAATATGAGTTTCAGATGGCGCTTACAAATAGAAAATTATCCGAGGAGATTGAGACGATATTTCTCATGTCCGGTGAGCAATATTCATACATGAGTTCGCGTGCAATTAAAGAGATTGCTGAGCTCGGAGGCGATGTTTCAAAATTTGTGCCCGCTGAAGTTGCCGAAAAATTGTTAGCGAAAATAAGATGAAAATTGATATAGATAATGTTGTTGAAAGTGGCGTAACTATAACTGCCGATGAACGTTCGCAGGTATACGATTTTGATACAAGCCTTATTCCTCCGAATACGATCATATCTGTTAAGGTATTTGCGCAGTTTGTCGCTAAACGGTTGGTTGTACGTGGCCAAATCCATACGAATGTACACTTTGAATGTTCGAGGTGTCTAAATACTTTTCAATATCATGTTGATATTCCCGAGTATACCTTTGATTGTACAGCGCAAAAAGGCGATATTATTGACTTGACAGATACCATCAGGGAACATATCATTATTGCGCTTCCCATGAAGCCGCTTTGTTCCTCTAGATGTAAAGGGATCTGTCCCAATTGCGGTGAAGATCTAAATAGTTCTTCCTGTACATGTTCCAACAATATTGTGGATGAACGGTTTAAAGGGTTAGATAAACTGAAATTTGAATAAATAGTAAAGAGGTGGTCAGATGGCAGTGCCAAAAAGAAGACAGTCAAATACACGAGGCCGTAAAAGAAGAACCCATTACAAGATGGAAGCACCTGGAATTAGCACCTGTTCTCATTGTGGACAAACGAAACTTCCGCACCATGTGTGTAACAGCTGTGGGTATTACGGTGAAAAGCAAATCGATGAAATAAAAGCGTAATATAAACGTTTTTGATTATATTATCAAACTAAATATGTGAGGGTGGTTGCGTTGAAGATAGCAGTTGATGCAATGGGTGGTGATCATGCTCCTGGCGCCGTAGTAGAAGGTGTAATAGATTATCTCCGGGAGTATAAAAATAATGCCTCTGTGATACTCGTGGGCGATCAGGAAAAGATTGAACAAGAGCTCGATCGTTTACAGCCTTCTCCTAACCTCGATTATTCTATATATCATGCCTCAGATGTTATTCCTATGGGCGAGTCGCCCCTTGTCGGATTACGTAAAAGAAAAGATGCTTCTGTTAGTGTCGCTGTTCAGCTTGTTAAAGACGGTAAAGCTAGCGCTGTAGTCAGTGCGGGGAATACCGGCGCGGTAGTGATGGCAACTAAGCTCAAATTACGTTTTCTTGAAGGAGTCGAACGTCCCGCTATCGCTCAGATCCTTCCCAATGCAAAGGGAATATCAGTTGTTATGGATGTTGGTGCAAATATTGATTGCCGACCAAAACAATTGCTCCAGTTCTCAATAATGGGAAGCATAATTGCGCAAGAAATTTTTGGAATAAAAAAACCGCGTGTTGGACTATTGAGCATTGGCGAAGAAGAGTCTAAGGGTAACGAATTAACACGCGAAGCATTTAAGATGGTTGAGCAATCAGATCTTAATTTTATGGGTAATGTTGAAGGTCAGGATGTTTATGCGGGTACTGCTGATGTAATTATAATGGACGGTTTTGTTGGTAACGTACTTTTAAAGGTAAGTGAAAGTCTTGCAGTATTTATGCAGCAGATGATAAAAAAAGAGGTATACGCAAATCCGCTTCGTAAAATAGGCGGATTATTGTTATCCGGAGCGTTTCGCGCAATAGCTAAAAAAGCTGATTATGCTGAATATGGCGGGTCACCGCTTGTTGGTGTTCGTGGGACATGTATTATTTGTCATGGTCGCTCAAATCCTAAGGCGATAAAAAATGCTATTCGTGAAGCGAGTGATTTTATTAGTCATAACATTGACAAACAAATTATAGATGCGATAAAAAAGAATAAAATCTAATAATATATTTAGATGGAGGCGTGTGTGAGGAATAAGGCGACAGTGGGTATTATTGGGACAGGATCGTATGTTCCGGAGAAGGTTCTCACGAATGCTGAACTTGAACATATGGTCGATACATCTGATGATTGGATCATGACGAGAACCGGCATAAAAGAAAGAAGAATTGCAGCTGATGATTGTACCACTGCAGATATGGCGACTATTGCTGGTCGTCGAGCGCTCGAACACGCCAACATTGATCCCAAAGATATTGAAATAATCATTGTCGGTACTATTACACCTGATATGCAGTTTCCTTCTACTTCATGTCTTGTCCAAAAGAACCTAGGTGCTGAAAAAGCTGTCTGTTTTGATATTGGGGCGGCATGTTCGGGTTTTGTGTATGCACTTGAAATTGCTCAAAACTTTATCGCCAGCGGTAACTATAAAAATGCATTGGTTGTTGGATCTGAGAAGCTTTCATCTATCGTTGATTGGACGGACAGAAATACCTGTGTGCTTTTTGGTGACGGGGCAGGGGCCGCGGTGCTTTCTGGTAGCCCTGATTCTCATAGGCTTATTGATACGTACCTTGCCAGTGACGGCCGGGCGGCAAATTTATTAATGGTTCCTGCAGGAGGATCAAAGATTCCTGCAAGTGTTGAATCGATCGAGAACAAACTTCACTTTTTGCGTATGGAAGGAAGGGAAGTTTTTAAATATGCGGTAAACAGCATGGAACAGGCGATTGATGAGGTTCTGAAAAGAGCTGGATTATCTTCCAACGATATTTCACTTTTGATAACACACCAGGCAAATTTACGAATTATCAATGCTCTTGGAAAACGATTAAATCTTCCTTCTGACAGGGTGTATAAGAATGTTCACAAATACGGTAATATGTCATCAGCGTCAACAGCGGTTGGTTTTGATGAAATAAACCGCCAGGGGAAACTGAAGAAGGGCGATATTTTGGCCATGGTGGTATTTGGAAGTGGTTTGACGTGGGGTGCTAGCTTAATTGAGTGGTAACGACAAAAACTAGAAAAAATAGAGGTGTGCAATGCTCTTAAAAGATAAAGTGGCGGTTGTAACAGGTGGTGCCCAGGGGATTGGAAAAGCAATAAGCGAACGGTTAGCAGCAGAAGGCGCTGCAATAGCTGTATGTGATATAAATGAAGAAATTGCGCGTATTACTGCCCAGAAACTGGCCTCTTCAAAAGGGATTAAAGCAGCGGGGTATAAAGTTAATGTAGTAAATGAAAATGAGGTTCTTGAATGCGTTAATAAAATTCTTGACAACTTCGGCCGTATCGATATACTTATCAACAATGCAGGCGTGACAAGAGACGGTCTACTTATCCGTATGAAAGAGGAAGACTGGGATCTTGTCCTTAATGTGAATTTAAAAGGGACATTTAATTTCACAAAAGCGGTTGCTAAACCAATGATGAAGGCGCGATCTGGACGGATGGTAAATGTTGCTTCAATTATCGGTTTGATCGGAAATGTTGGACAAAGTAATTACGCTGCATCTAAAGCAGGAATTATAGGATTTTCAAAATCTGTTGCGAGAGAACTTGCTCCAAGAAACATAAACGTAAATGCAGTTGCACCAGGTTTTATAGATACGCAAATGACGCATGTAATACCTGAAGATATTAAGAAAAAGATGTTGGAAAGTATCCCGTTTGGAAGAATGGGAAGTCCGGAAGAAGTCGCAGACACTGTATTGTTCTTGACATGTGATTTGTCAAAATATATCACGGGTCAAGTTATTACGATAGATGGCGGCATGGTAATGTAATTAATTGTGAATCAAGGTAAAATAATACAAAGGGAGGATTGACGATGGCTAGTGACGTAGCGCAAAAAGTAAAAGACATTATTGTAGAACAATTAGGAGTAAACCCTGAAGAAGTTACAACAGAAGCTTCTTTTATTGAAGATCTTGGTGCTGATTCATTAGATACGGTTGAATTAGTTATGGCTTTAGAAGAAGAATTTCAAGCTGAAATTCCTGATGAAGACGCTGAAAAATTAAAAACAGTTGGTAATGCAGTTAGTTATATTGAAGGTAAGATAGTTGCAAAAAATAGTTAGTTATTCTGATAAAACACGAATTAATTGGGCTAACACTCATTAATATTTGCAGTGCACAGGGCCATGCGATTCGTGTTTTATTTATATAGGGAAGAGTTATGGAATTACAAAGAGTTGTTGTTACCGGTCTTGGAGTGTTATCTCCTGTAGGAAACACCAAAGAAGAATTTTGGAATTCGCTTTGTGAAGGAAAATCAGGCATCGGGCCAAACACCCGAATGGATGTATCGGATTATTCTTCAAAAATAGCCGGAGAACTAAAAAACTTTGATACGTCTTTTTTGAGCAAAAAAGATATGAAGCGTATGGATCTTTTTGTTCAATATTCTGTTGTGGCCGCAGGCAATGCCCTTCGCGATACAGGTGTAGACCTTGAAACAGCTGATAAAGATAGAATAGGTGTCTTTGTTGGTTCTGGTATTGGTGGTATACATACCATTGAAGAACAGCATACCATTCTTATGAATAAAGGTCCTGAACGTATATCTCCTTTTTTGATTCCTATGTTGATCGTTAACATGGCTCCAGGCCAAATATCTATTACGTATGGCTTGAGAGGTCCAAATCTTGCCGCAGTCACTGCGTGTGCTACCGGTACTCATTGTATCGGGGAAGCATATAGAACTTTGGCGATGGGTGATGCTGATATGATCCTCGCCGGTGGATCAGAAAGTGCCTTATCTCCACTGGGCGTTGGTGGATTTTGTGCTATGCGTGCATTGTCAACTCGTAATGATGAACCTGAAAAAGCAAGTCGACCTTTTGATAGGGATCGTGACGGTTTTATTATCGCTGAGGGAGCGGGAATTGTTGCCTTAGAGACACTTGAAAGCGCGAAACGTCGCGGTGCGCATATTTATGCAGAAGTTGTTGGATATGGTTTAACGGGAGATGGGTATCACATGACAAGTCCTTCACCCACAGGGGACGGGGCAGCGCGTTGTATGGCAAGTGCGATTAAAAGTGCGCGGTTAGATATTACCGATGTTGATTATATTAATGCGCATGGTACATCAACACAGCTTAATGATAAATTTGAAACACTTGCTATAAAATCGGTCTTTAAAGAATATGCGAAAAAAGTTGCGATCAGTTCTACAAAGTCTATGACAGGACATTTGTTAGGCGCTGCTGGTGGGGTAGAATTTATTGCATGTGCATTAGCGGTCGAGAACAATATAATTCCTCCCACGACGAATCTTGATAATCCTGATCCTGAATGTGATCTTGATTATGTGCCAAATGTTGCGCGTGAAACAAACGTGAATATAGCAATATCAAATTCGCTTGGTTTTGGCGGGCACAATACTACCGTTGTTGTAAAGAAATTTAAAGGGTAGTTTCTGACCTGCGTGATGCCATTTTTCACACAAAGATGTGTGATATCAATATGTCGTAAATTCAGTCAATGTGTACGTAAATAACGTATAGGTAAGAAGGGGGCAGTAATGGAGCATTTTTTTAATGAGCAGCAACAATATATCAAAGAAATAGCGGAAAAAATAGCACGTGAAAAGATTGCTCCTATAGCAATTGAGTGTGATGAAAAAGAAGAAATGCCATGGGATATTGTAAAAATATTAGCTAAATCAGACCTGTTTGCTGTGTATATTCCGGAAGAATTTGGTGGTTTGGGTGGTGGTTGCCTAGATCTTTGTATAGCCGTTGAAGAATTAAGTAAGGCATGTGGGGGTATCTCTCTTTCACTTGCGGCAACAGCACTCGGAACCTATCCGATTCTCCTTTCTGGCAGTCATGAACAAAAACAAAAATTTCTCCCCGATTTAGCGAAAGGTTCTAAACTTGCTGCATTTTGTATAACTGAAGCTGGTGCGGGAAGTGATGCCAGCGCAATTAAAACAGTTGCGACAAGAGATGGTGATTCATACATCTTAAATGGCTCAAAACAGTGGATCACCAACGGCGGTGAGGCTGAGATCTATACCGTTATTGCGATGACTGATAAGAACAGAGGTGCACGTGGTGCTAGTGCGTTTGTTGTTGAAAAAGGTACCCCTGGACTTTCATTTGGTAAGAAAGAAAAGAAAATGGGTATCCGTGCTTCAATGACCCGTGAAGTGATTTTTGAAGATGTGAAGATCCCGAAAGAAAATCTCTTAGGTAAAGAAGGTAGAGGTTTTATGGTCGCTATGGGAACATTCGATCATTCACGACCAGGTGTTGCTGCTCAAGCATTAGGTATTGCTCAAGGTGCGATTGATGATGCGATAAAATACGGGCGTGAAAGGCATCAGTTTGGCAAACCGATCATATCCTTCCAAGGTCTTCAGTTTATGTTAGCTGATATGACAACCCAGGTTGAAGCTGCTCGTGCATTGGTATATGCAGTTGCACGTACTGTTGATGCTGGTGTAAAATCGTTTTCAAAAGAGTCTGCAATGGCAAAAATGTATGCATCTGACGTAGCAATGAAGGTTACAACAGATGCTGTACAGCTGCTCGGTGGATACGGATATATGCGTGAATATCCGATGGAAAAAAGAATGAGAGACGCAAAGATTACTCAGATCTATGAAGGAACAAATCAGGTGCAGAGAGCTATTATAGCCGGGCAACTCATAAAAGAAAGTGCAGCAAAAAAATAAAAGACTAACAGGTAGAGGTAGGGTATACGATGAATGTGATAGTGTGTATTAAACAAGTGCCAGAAACAACAGATGTCAAAATTAATCCAGAAACAAATACGCTCTACAGAGAGGGTATTCCGAGTATCATCAATCCGTTTGATATGTATGCGATTGAAGAAGCAATTCGCATAAAAGAAAAATGTGGTGGTAAAGTTACCGTTATTACTATGGGGCCTCCACAAGCAGAGGCGTGCTTGAAAGAAGCGGTTTCTCTGGGTGCAGATGAAGCAGTCCTCCTTACTGATAAAGAGTTTGCCGGATCAGATACATGGGCAACAAGCTACGCGCTCAGTATGGCAATAAAGAAAATAAAAGACTATGATATTATCATATGTGGGAAACAAGCTGTTGACGGTGATACCGCACAGGTTGGACCGGGAATAGCGACATGGCTTGATATTCCGCAGATTACATATGTAAAAAAAATCGATGAACTTAAGGAAGGGTATATAAAGGCTGAGCAGCTTGCAGAAGAAGGATATGTTGTCGTTGAATCATCGTTGCCGATGATGTTGACCGTGGTAAAAGAAATAAATATACCACGATTGCCTTCCTTGAAAGGTAAAATGAAAGCAAAGAATGTTCAGGTTACAAAATGGACAGCTCAAGACCTTGGTGCAGACGCAAAAAATCTTGGATTAGATGGATCTCCGACCATGGTAAAAAAGATATTTTCACCGCCCCCAAAGACCGGTGGGAAAAAGCTTGAAGGTGACGCACAGCAGATGGTTAATGATCTGATGAACGATTTAGTGGAAAAGCAGATTTTTGTATAGTTAATATAATTGAGTAACGTAAATGTTAATGGAGTGAGAGATGGCTTTAAAAAATATTGTGAATACAGATAAATGTGTCGGGTGTCTGTTATGTGAAAAAGGATGTCTTTTTGACGCGATACATGTTGTTGACGGTAAGGCAGTTGTTGATTATGAAAAATGCACGTTATGCGGTGCATGTATACAAGCGTGTAAATTTGACGCGTTAAAGATACAGGTTAATCGTGTGAGCGAAATAAACATAGATGAATATAAAAACATCTGGGTTTTTGCGGAACAGAAAAAAGGTGTTTTGCAGTCAGTGGTGTTTGAGCTTCTTGGTGCGGGAAAGAAACTCGCTCAGGACAGGAATGCAAAATTATGCGCGGTATTGATAGGCAAGGACATAAAAGATGAAGCTCAAAAGCTTATTCATAGTGGTGCAGATATTGTATATGTCGTTGATAAACCAGAATTAGAGCATCATAATGATGAGCCGTACGCCAAGATAATGGATAAGCTCATCAAGAAGCATAAACCGGAAGTAGTATTAGCCGGTGCAACAACTATTGGGCGGTCATTTATTCCGCGTGTAGCTGTTATGTGTCATACAGGGCTTACTGCGGATTGTACATCGCTTGACATTGATAAAGAGACGGGTCATCTCATGCAAACGCGACCGGCGTTTGGCGGTAATATTATGGCAACCATTCTGACTGATATAAACAGGCCACAAATGGCAACTGTTCGCCATAAAGTTATGAAAGAGCTTGAGCCCGATACTTCGCTTACAGGTGAAGTAATAGAGGAAAGCGATATCACGGAAAGTGATCTTTCATCAAGGACAAAAGTTCTCGAGGTTGTTGATGAGCTTGAGCAGACGGTAAATATTGCTGAAGCTGATATTATTGTTTCGGGTGGTCGCGGGATAAAAAGTCCAGATAATTTTAAGATGATTGAGGAGCTTGCATTAGTACTTGGCGGTGCGGTAGGAGCATCACGTGCGGCAGTTGACGCTGATTGGATACCTTATTCACATCAGGTAGGCCAAACCGGTAAGACCGTGTGTCCAAAAGTGTACATTGCCTGCGGTATTTCAGGTGCCATACAGCATCTTGTTGGCATGCAGTCATCTGATCTCATTATTGCAATTAATAAAGATCCAGATGCGCCGATATTTCATGTAAGTGATTACAGTATTGTCGGTGATGTAATGGAAATTGTGCCGCTTCTTACTACGAAGTTGAAAGAAGTTTTGAAAAAATAACGGTTGTCGGCTCGTCGTAAGCATAAGCGAATCTATTTCCTCAAATCGAAAAACGATTAGCGAAAATTGCTGGGATGGTGGAATTGGCAGACACACCAGCTTGAGGGGCTGGCGAGCGCAAGCTTGTGGGGGTTCAAATCCCCCTCCCAGCATAATAAAATGATAAAGAAATGCAAAGGCTTTCTATAGGTAGGGAGTCTTTTTTTTATGTAGAGAGCGCTTTTAATGTGACCAGTAGCTCTTCAGAAATGTTTCTTAGTGAAGAATCATCTTTCCTGATTATCTTAAATGCATATCGGTCAAGCTGTACTCTTTCATCATGGGTAAAATTTCTCTTAGTGAAAATAATAAGAGGTGTTTTTGTATATGTGGTGTTTTGCGAGTATGTGGTAAAGAATTTATCCCCGTTGTTGTTTTCTAATTCCGGATCAAATAGCACCAGATCAGGTTTATGCGTTGAGAGCAGTTCTAATGCTTTATGTGTATCAGAAGTATTTAATATGAGAAAACCTTCTTTGGTAAGGTCTGTTGTGATTTTCTTCGATAGTGCGGGATTTGAATCAATAACAAGAACAGTTTTCTTTATTTGTGATACGTGCTTGTTTATGGTGCTTATAAGTATATTTTTACCGATTGGTTTCTGTAAATATTCACTATAACCGATATGTTTTTCAAGTTCATCTCTATCAAGAATTGTAATGATAATAATGGGGATATGAACAGTTTTTGGATCATTTCGCAATTCTTCTATAACGTCCCAGCCGCTTTTTTTTGGAAGAATTATGTCAGTTATAATAATATTTGGCAGAAGCGTTTTTGCTTTTGATATAGCTTCAACTCCATTTATAGCGTCAACAACGTCAAATCCTTCACCAGTAAGCATTTTGTTTATAGTGAGTAAGAATTCTTTATTATCATCTATTGCAAGAACAAGTGTTTTAAATCCTTTTGATAGCTTATCTTGTCGAATCAGTTTATTCTTTAGGTTTTCTTCAACTTCATAGTCAATAGGGAAGTGAATGCTGAAGGTAGAACCTTCTCCAAGAGTGCTTTTTACCGTGATATCACCGCCCACCATTCGTGCAAGTTTTCTTGATATTGAAAGACCAAGACCTGTGCCACCATATTTTCTGGTAATTGAACCGTCAGATTGGCGGAAATCTTCAAATATTAACTCGTGATCATTTTCGGATATACCGATACCGGTATCTTTAACATCTATAAGCGCGAAATCTGTATGGGTTTGGTCAATAAGTGTCATTTTTACAATCTTTACCGAGATTGTGATGTTTCCTTCTTGGGTGAATTTTACTGAGTTTCCAATTAAGTTAAGGAGTATTTGCCTTATTTTATCAGATTCCGAATACATTGTTGGTAGCTCAGCTGGAATGTCAGGAATCAGTGTGAGATTTTTTTCGTCTGCAATGGGTTTTACCATTGTAAGTACCGTATTAATTACATCGCGTAAATCAAAGGAGGTAAAGTTAAGCTGCATTTTTCCCGCTTCAATTTTTGAAAGATCAAGAATATCATTAATGAGTGTGAGGAGATGTTCGGAGCTTAAGAGTACATTATGCAAATTCTTTTTGTGCTTATCGCTCAAAGTATCGTCCAGTTGTTTTAAGACGAGTTTTGTATATCCAATGATAGCCGTCATGGGTGTGCGTAATTCGTGACCCATATTTGCAAGAAACTCACTTTTATGACGTGATACTTTCTGCAGTTCATTGTTGAGCGTGTTTAAACGTACTGTTTTGATTTGCAATTCATCGAGCGCGGTATGTAATTCTTTGTTTGTATGTGATACTTTTTTGTTTGTGTTTTCGAGCTCTTCATTTTTAGTGCGTACCTCATCTGTAAAGTTCATTAGTTTATCAGTCATAATATTGAATGATTTTCCAAGTTCACCTATTTCATCTTTTGAGCTGATCACTACTTTTTGGCTAAGTTTTCCTTGAGAGATCTTTTCTGTCGCCGCGCGTAATACCGTTATTGGTTTGGTTATGATCTTTGAAACAATCAGGCCTATAACCAATGATGCTGCAAGAGAGATCAGTGTAAAGAGGATAAAGTAGTATTTGCTTGAATGCGCGATTTGTGTACCTTGATTAGCGGCTTCTGACATTTTTGCGTTCATGCTGTTACGTATTAATTTCATGGATTCAACAAGGCGGAGTGTATTAAAATTTAACTCTGTTTGGAGCGCAGTGTAGAGCTTGTGTTGATCATATGCGCGAGCCAGAAGAATATCTGTTTCGCGGTAGATGTTCTGGATAGGATGAAGCTCGTCGGGTGACAAGTATGAAAGAGAAGAAAGCTCCTCGATCCTTCTTTTAATACTGCTTTTTACCCCCTCGCTTTGTATTAGGTATTCTTCACCGCTTATAAAACCAGAAAGATAGTTATTGAGCTCAGAACGTTCAGAAAGACTGAGTATGCTGATATCGATTATAATACCTGAAATAGTTTGAAAGTTTTCAGAGGCATTCTTTTTTATATAAGATATTTTGTTTTTAAACTTTTCAAGCGCTCGGGTCCACAAAATGGCGTTTTCATCGAGCTGTAATTTTGTTTTATTTCTCTTTATATATATTTGGCTGGTTCTTTTTTGCAATACGTCAAGTTTGTAATAGAGATTTTTTATATTATTAACAACTTTTTTATCCGCAAGACCTGTTTTATACAGATACCGGAAATTCTTTTGTAAGCTGTCCTGTGTGAGTTTGTAGAGCCTGAGCATTTCTTTTTTGTTTCGTGCTAGGTGCGGATCGTTTGCCATAATTTCAGTTAAGACATCGATACTGATCTGCATGGAAGAGGTAGCTGCTATCCAGGCTTTAGATGTTACATAATTGAGGCTGTTGTTGACACGTGTAATATTCCATATCCCAAACAGGCTGGAAAATAGAATCAACGAAGCTAATAACAAGAAACTATAAATAAGCTTGTTATAAATTTTCATGTACTCATTATACGTTATTTTTAATAAAAAATCAATAGTATCTGTATAAAATACTGTGTAATAAATAATTATGCATATGATGTGTCGGGGGAATTATAGGAGGAACAAAGTATGCCTTGTCACGTCGTAATGATTGGGGGAGGGAAGAGCAATGAAAAAAACTATTTCAATACAATCACTCACGCGGAGAACGGTGTTTCAGAATCGATCAGAAGCAGCACACAATGGTATGTGGGAAGATTTGCTATTAATGCCGAAATGTTGCCGGGTGTATATTCGAGTTTTTGACAGCGAGATGTTAATCTGGCGTAAAAGAAGATGTTTGTAAAGAAAAACCCCCCTGATTGTTCATTTGAAACAACCAAGGGGGAAGATGTCATTAAACTTTGTTTACGTTACGTGCTTGTTTTCCTTTTTCTCCGTCAACGATTTCAAATTCCACTTCTTGCCCTTCACTGAGAGTTTTGAATCCAGAACCTGTAATTGCGGTATGGTGAACGAAAATATCTTCACCTTCTTCTGGTTTAATAAATCCAAAACCTTTTTTGTCGTTAAACCACTTTACCACGCCTTTGTTCATCTACTACATCCTCCTGTTACAGATTATCGTCTCATAATAAAAAAAACCATAAGAGATGAGACATTCTCTTATGGCCTTAAACATTACTGATTGGTAATTATTACTGCATTCACTTATATAACTTGTCCTAATTTTGTTTAGAGTAATCGTAATATAGACAAGATATTATGTCAATATAATATCTTGTAAAAAACGGTTCTCGGTGTTCGTTTAGCTGTGCGCGAAGAGAGGATGAATGTTAGATTTTTATTCCCAATTAAAATTATTATTTTGATACTATACATTGAAGCTTGTATGGTATAACAATAACAGGAAAAGGGGACTGTCCCCTTTTCCTGCGCATAACGCAAACCGATAACCGGTAACCGCGTATTATGAAAAAAACACTTCTTACATCACCTGCTGGAAGGGGGAAAACCACACATCTGATTGAGCAATATGCCCGAGTGTTTAATGAAACAAACAGTGGATTAGAGAATAAATCTTATTTTATTCTTTCGACAAAAGAACATGCCTATTGGATTACTGAACGGATAATAAAAGTTCTTGGCAGTGATGCGAAAGAACAAAAATGTGGCGTATTTAACCCACAGGTTATTACAATAAATGATTTCGTTAACCAAGAGACCATTGGCAGTCATGCTGAAATGGTAAACGATGTGTTACGGACACATTTTATACATACAATAAGTCAGGATCATTCAATACCGCTTACGTACTATGATCAGGCACGAACACTTGCAGGGTTCCCTGAATTGGTTAGTAACTTTATAAAAGAGTTAAAAACGTCATTTATTGAATATGATGATTTTGTAAAGTTGATCGCTTGTATTTCTAAAAAAGAACATCCTCTGCTTTGTACGAAACTGAATGATATTTCTCTTATATATAAACTGTATCAAAACATGATCGGGAAGAAATGTGATTATGCAAGCGGTATACGTCGGTATATAGAAGAGAAAAAGAATAAGCCCGCCAATAAAAACTTATTTGATCTGATTATCTTTGACGGTTTTTATCATTTCACACCTGCTCAATGCGAGCTGATAAAAATGATTTCGCGCATGTGTAACGAAGTGATAGTTTCACTTACAATAGATAGTGATCGTCCCGGCTTATTTTCCTATGTTAATGCGACAAGAGAATTGCTTCTGAGTACAGGGTATGGTTTTAAAGAAAAAGTACTCTCGGGGAAAAATAAACGAATAGAGTACAAAAAAAAGCCTATAGAGTTTTACAGTCCTTCATTGGATCATCTTGAAAAACATATTTTCTCGCAAGACGATGTTATCCCGATGTGTGATTCGCGAGATATACGAATATTCGAGGCAACAGGTGTTTCCGGCGAGCTTGAAATGATCGTAAGGGAAATTATGTATTTAATAGAGCATCCGGATGAAGTCGGCTTAAAAGAGTTGAGATACACTGACTTTTGTATTCTATTCCGGTCACTCATGGGATTTGACAATGAGGTGCGCACCGTCTTTAAAAAATACGACATACCGGTTGAAATACATGAGCGCCGAAAACTTAATATGAATCCATTTATAAAGAATGTGATTCATCTCATACAGTTTTTCCTTAATGTAAACCCTCAAGATCATATCGGGGAAGCATTGAAATCATCTTACTTCTCATTTTTCTCGGACGGAGAGAGTAAGATTGTTAATGAATATATCAATAAAAATCCACGTAAAAACAGAGATGAATACCTGGCCTTAAATGATATGAAAGATTGTCCGTCGGTCGTTAAAGAGTATATTGAAATTGTGCGCCGCATAATAGTCGATATTGAGAAGGCAGCTAGTTACCATGATATGGGACTAATAATTACAGCATTTATAGACAAGTATACGATTTTTTCTAACACGTCGCGGATAAGGACTGATCCGCTCTTTTTGTTTGAACGAGAAGATAATATTGCCTATAGAGAACTACGCGGCATTATTTGCAATCTTGGGCAATATGATAAGGGTATTATTAATAAAACCAGCAAGCGATTTTATGAACTTATGCTTGGCGGTATTGAAGCAGGTTTATATTCTCTTCGGGACAATAATCGCAATAAGGTGCAGGTCTATGATATTGCAACAGCTATACAAAAAGAATACAGGGTTATTTTTATCGGAGGTCTTCTAGAAAAAGGGTTTCCGAAACAGATATTTGAAGATCCAATATTAAGAGACAGTGAACGCCATATGTTAAATAGCATAGTGCCCGGATCTTTCGAACTCAGGATACCTGATCGTTGTGCAGGTGAACGATATCTTTTCTATATGGCTCTTTCACGAGCGTCACGAAGATTATATCTTTCATATCCAAAATTTGACCGTGACGGAAATATTGCCATGCCATCACTTTTTGTGCGGGAAGTTGAAAAATTGTTTCCGGATGAAAAACATACAATTAGTAAAAAAGAAAAAGATGTAGGGAGTATCATTCCGGTTTTTTCTGAGGCGGTATGCGAACGGGATCTTATTAAACGGTCAGTATATGTCATGTCGCATAAAGATGCTCAGGACGACACTGCTGGGCATGCTGTCGCTGAGCAATTATATGCTCATTTCAATATTACGAAAAACTATGGATTAGATTGTAAAACAGGATTCAGTGCATATTCTTTTTATCCGTTTCTTCTTTCAGGAAATGCCAAAACATTTTGTGCTAAAAATGCACAGATGCCACTCAGCCCTTCAGCACTGGGGACATTTGCGCGGTGTCCCTATAAGTATTTCTTGCGCTATATCCTTGGTTTAAAAGAAGACTCTTTTGGCATAGATTATGCGGGGATTGGTACTGCTATTCATGAAACATTAAAGGTATTCTATGATTCTTTAAACGGCAAGCGATTAGATGAGTATTTTGGTAAGAAAAATAGCGATAAAAAAGCTGTATGTGATCAGATAATGTGTGTGCTCGAAGATGTGCTTGTGGAAAAGGACAATGAAGCGGCTATAAAGGGCAGTGATGTTGACCAAGCTATTGCAACCGAATATATGCGCAGAGTGCTTAGAGATTACATTGATCATGAATATCTTTGTGAACAAAATAGACCCCATATGCGCCCAATACTTTTCGAAAGAGAGTTTCATGTGACTGTCGATGGAATAAACCTTCGGGGAACTATTGATCGCGTAGATCTCTACCGATTTGATAATACGAACACAACTATAGTTGTAGATTATAAAACAGGGGCTAAGAAATGGAATCCAAAAGATGTCCGTGACGGGGTAGATTTACAAATACCCATATATATTATGGCTGTTGATGGGGCTGCGATACCTGAGATAAAAGATGCTCACTGTGCAGGCGGGGAAATTTATAATCTTAAAACTGGTGTGCGTAATGGAATGTATACTGACCAAGGATTTGAATTGTCTGGTAAAAAGCAAACAAAAATGAGCCAAAGATATGAAGAATATATTGAAATTGCCCTCAAATACATTAAAGAGCATCATAGCGATATCTCTTCGGGCATGATTGCCCCTAACCCGTATCCGGGAACATGCAATATGTGTTCATGGAATGATATATGCAGATATCCGTATACAAAACAAAAAATTGACCGGTGGCAGAACAACAAGCAAATGATTAAAAAGAAAAGTGAATATATCTAATGGAAATATTTGAAAGCAGATACAAACGGTCTCAGACGCAGAAGAAGATAATTGAGTGTAAAGAGCTCAACGAAAATATGTGTATTACCGCATCTGCCGGTGCAGGAAAAACAACAGTTCTTGTGCAACGGATACTCTATATTTTACAGCATGATCCCCGTGTGACGTTTGACAATATGCTGGTTATTACATTTGGCGAAAAAGCCGCACATACTCTTAAAGAACGCTTGAGGAAAGAGCTTGAGCGGCTGGCGATCTCAGAGAAAAAAAATGAAAGAAAACGATATCAGGATCTCTTAACGGGTCTTTCAAACGCATATATAGGAACAATACATTCTTTCGCATCACGCATACTAAAAGAAAATCCGCTCGAAGTTGGTGTTGAACCGCATTTTGAAATAGTTTCGATTGGTATGGATACTATTCTTATGGAAAGAGTGATTAATGCGCTTTTTTTTCAGCGATTGTCAGATCCCTCTATTATGGATTTTTTGAGCCAGTACTATGATAAGGATCCCGCCAGTGCCTTAAAAGAAATATATGCAAAGGCCAGGTCACATGAGATAGATATTGCATGTCTTGAGGTTCCGGTAAAAGATGCTGAATGTGTTACATTAATTAATAAGTTTAAAGCCTATCTCGACCAATGTCCGTCAACGCCCGATGATAATGCAAGCCCATCACTACGTGATGCACATATGCACATGCAATCAATCAAACAAGACATGAAAGATGTTAGTACTGCAGGTGACATTACAATGAAACGTATAGATACTATTGCGCGTGAAGCGAAAGGGATAACAAAAAGGGTTAAGAAAGCTCCCTGGGGTGAGTATATCTCAGAGTTTAAAGATGTGGTTTTGCCAGAGTTTTTTGATTGTGCATATGAGGTATGTACCCAAAAGTACAAGGAATGTTTCGTTACGCTTTTAAAAGAGTTTGCTGTCCGTTACGAAGAAGAGAAAAAGGCTAATCATGTGCTTGATTTTGATGATCTTCTGTGGTGGTGTGCCATTCTTATGAAACAGGATACCCCTATAAAAGAATTTGTCGTTAAATCATATACAGATAGATTTTCTTATATCTTTGTTGATGAGGTGCAGGACACAAGCCCTGTTCAGTTAGACATCATAAAAGGTATATCAGCTAATAACGCGTTATTTTTTGTTGGTGATAAGAAACAATCAATTTATCGGTTTAGAAACGCTGATGTACAGTCTTTTGATAAAATGGTGAGTGATTATGTTGATAAGAAGCAGGGGGCGTATATACCCCTTGATGAAAACTACCGATCAAGAAAATCTCTTGTAGCATTCAACGATTATATGTTTGGTGATATTCTCGGTGATGACTATACGCCTGTTGATGCGAAAGCTTCATATCCGGAGAATGTGCGCAATGAATATGATGTTGAGATTATACAGGTAGTCAATGAAACAAGTACGGGAGAAAAAGATACGGAGCATAACGGTGATACGACCGAACAGGATGACAGCACTGCACGAGAAAAAGAAGCCCGGTGTATTGCTTCGCGTATCAAGGAGATTATCACTCGTAGAGAGGTTCTTGTGAAAGAGAATGTTTCCTCGGAGAAATATATAATGCGTCCAGCTCAGTATAAGGACATAGCGCTTCTTTTTCCGTCTCTACGGGAAGTGTTTTTTTATGAGAACGCTTTAAAACAAGCACATATTCCATATTATGTTATTAAAGGAGGAAAGTTTTTTGACTGTCAGGAAGTGAGGGATTGTCTTAATTACCTTAAAATTCTTGATGATCCATATAGGGATTGTGAGTTTGCGGCAGTATTGAAATCACCCATGGTGCATGTTACCGATGATGCGCTTTTCACTATAAGGAATCATGATCGGCAGCACTATAGGGATAAAACTGCGCATCCCTTCTATGAATCGCTTAACACAGTGATAGATGCGCATACTGACATTTTGAATGATACTGAGCGGCGTTACCTAAAGCGGTTTATGGGGATGTTTAATGAAATGGTGCGTATTAAAGATATTATGCCCATTCCCGAGCTGCTTGAAAAAGTGGTTTTTGACACAGGCTATGATATTAAAGTTATGGCGCTGGCTGACGGCAAAAAGCGGTATGCAAATATTTTGAAGTTAATTGAAAAAGCATGGGAATTTGAGAAAAAAGGCTGTTTTACCTTAGGGGAGTTTATTACCTATATAGAAAAGTTAAGTAGCGAGGAAGTGCAGGAACCGGAAGCACAAATTGAGCTTGAGGAAGGGAAAAACTCTGTAAAATTATGTACGATACATCGAGCAAAAGGTATGGAGTTTCCCGTAGTGGTATGTGCTGATATGGGGAGACAATTTCCTGTGACAGGAAGAGATTTTATATCATGCATGGTTGTTGATGGTGTGTGTGAAGTAGGGATAAAGGCACGAAATAGCCAAGGGGAAACAAGAAACACTTTAACCACACGGCATCATAAAACGGTAGATGATAGCGAAGAGAGTGCTGAACGAAAAAGGGTGTTCTATGTAGCGTTAACACGTGCACGTGACTACCTTATTTTGTCTGGCGTTAATGGCAGGGTAAAGGACGAAAAGGTAGCGGCTTTATCATACGACGGGCTTGGTTCGTACATGAACTGGATACGAAAAAAAAGCTTGTTGCTTAAAGGAGAAGACAAAGAAAATAATAACGGGTTTTCAATAAAATATACATATGATCACGATAGAGTTGCAGTGCCTCATGATTCTACGAGTGAATGTATTTCTGGGGTTGATAATGTAGACACGAAAATATATGAAGATGGCGAAGCCACTAAAGAACAAATTGCCCAGATCGCTATAAAAGAGAAAAAAAGAATACTCGACGAGATAAAAATCATATCCCAGAGGCAACATTATCCTGAAATGGATTTTTCGGTAACGCCCCTGTGTGAATACAGAAAAAATTCCGAAGACTATTTTTCTTCGTACGAACTCATGAAACAAAGTCATGTGTACGAAGATAAAGAGTCTGAGGAAGCACCTGTTCTTGAATATGATGATGAGCGTATTGCAAGAAATGAGTTTGGAGAGCTTTTCCATCTTGCTATGAGGATCTTTAATTTTAACGCACAGGATGTGTTAGAGGAAACAAAAAGAGTATGTTCGTTATTAAAAGAAGATATTCCTGAACGTGACATAAAGGAGTTATACGAGTTGGTGTATGTATTTACACAAACTGACCTTTTTACGGTGATTGCAAAGAGTGCCCAGCGTAGGCGGGTGTATCGTGAGGTCCCGTTTGTATATATTATGGATGGGACAAGCATGCGGGGTGTGATTGACCTTATCTACTATGAAGAAGGTAAAGGGTGGGTTATTTTAGACTATAAAACAAATAATATTACTCATGATCAAATCGATGAAAAAGTAGATTTCTATTCTTTTCAACTGCTGTTATATGCGAATGCATTCAGGAGTATTATGAAATCGGTACCTCAGGCGCTTATAATCTATTTTGCAGTGCTTAAAGAATCCAGATCAGTTCCTGTGACAAATGATATTATTAATGCAATCGAAAAAGAATACGTGGGGTATAAAGCAAAGATTACAGAAGGCGATTTCAGTATAAGTGCTGCGAAGTAGATGTTTGTTTCATAGCTTGATTGCGTATGGTTAGGTTGTTGACATTAATGCTTTTACCGTGATATAGTTCGTATGTTCAGTGAGGATTTATGAAAAAAATTGTATGTATATATGTATTTGTTTTGTGTGTAATGATGTGCGGGTGTGAATCGCTATATTACAGCATGGCTATGGATAAATCATCTATAGAGAAGGGTGAAGACGAGAGCCCGGATGTATCACGTATGGTTGATCGCGCCAATAGTTATTAGAGATAAATATCTAATGTGAGGGTGTATATATGAAACGAGTATTAATACTATTACTCATAGTTTTATGTTTAGCTGGGTGTAAACCTCCCGAAGACCGTTTCTACTATGATAATGCGGTACCAGCTGCAGGATTCTAGGCATAGCATGTTAATGCATTTTATTAGTCGATTGTGTATTGTTCCGATTACATGGGCAGCAGTATGTTTCTGTATTATACCGGCATCAATCTCTGCCGATACAGCTGATCCTTGTGAGCAGATTGAAGTGATTATACAAGATGCCCATCAAGCGTATAACGCGGTAGATGATTATACTGCCACTCTTCTCAGGACCGAATGCATTAAAAATCGTCTAAGATCAAAAGAAACTATAGAACTCAAATTTGCAAAACCTGATTCTGTCTATTTAAAATGGCTTACTTCGCCAAATCCAGGGCTCTTAAATCAGCATACGGAGATTATTTATCCTGTAGGCAAAAATAAAGACAAGGTCATAGCTCATCTCGGTGGGTTGATCAATTTTATAACACCGACCATAACTGTCACCCCGGACGATTCATCATTAATGAAAGATAACCGCCACCCAGTTACCCATACCGGAATAGGCTTCTTTTTGAATTTGTTTAGGGACGAATATAAAAAGGCACTTCAAGACAGTACATTTACTCAGAAGTATTATGGGACGGTACGGCTTATGGGAACACATGCCCATAAGATAGAGTTTATAATGCCGGATAAGAATAAAGGGTATTATTGTCATCGACTGGAATTGTATTTTGATGTTCAGAACAAGCTTCCCATACGCATAATAGCCTATAACTGGAAAAATCAACTTATTGAACGATACTCTTTTTTTAATTTAAAGCTTAATGTTGGTTTGAATAAGGAAGATTTTAACCCCTGGAAAAAAGAGTATAATTTTTAGATGTATTTACTGGTCGACTATAGTATTATTCACATTGACAATTGATGTAAATAAAGGTATAATGAAGGTGTAAACAGAGTGGAAAGAGGAATATATGAATGATATGTCCTTTAGCGGTATTGAAAAGAGAAAATATGTTCGAATACCATTTTCTTTCGTTATTAAATATAAAACGAAAGAAATAAAAAAGGGTCACAGCAATTTTCTGGGGGCGACATACAGTAAAGATATCAGTGCCGGTGGATTATTGTTTCCCGCATCAGGCAAAATACCTATCGGGTCAGAAGTTGATATTGAGCTTAATATCTCTGCTGTACCGTCAATGCATGTTGCGCATATCCTTGCGCACTTTAGTTCGGTCTCTATTACCGGTCGGGTAGTACGGTGCGAAGAAGTTATTAACGGAGAACTTTATAATATCGGTGTGGTGATAGAAAAGATCGAGGAAAAAGATAGGACTGCACTTGAACAATTTATACAGTTTTTCTTGCGCCGCGAACGGTTACGTAACAAGTTCAAATTTGGTGTAGCGGGAAGAGAATATATAGGTCCTGAACGCAGGCGGTATGCTCGTGTCCCGTATACATTCATTGTGAAGTATACCCCGCTTGATGAGAGACAAAAAGAAAATGGGCAGGTGCGATATTGTATCAACACGAGTATCAGTGCATGCGGCATTTTGCTTGAGACACATGAAAAATATGATGTTGGCGCATTTATTAATGTTGAAATAGTTGTTCCTTCAGATAAAGAAGCTCTGCCTATCAAGATCGTTGGGAGAGTTGTCCGAACAGAAGAGATTGTTGAGCAGGAACTATACGATGTTGGCATCGCTTTCGATAAAATAGAGAAAAAAGATCAGGCATCAATTCTCAACTTCTTAAATTGCCTGCATTTTCGTAAAGAACGTTAAGAACACCTAATATCTAGAGACAGTGCCTTACCTATGAGGTGACTTGTGAAACGTATGCTTTCAGTATTTGTTGTTACGGTTTTTTTTGTAAGCATGCTCAATTTGCTTCATGCAGAAGAGATACCCCCACAAGCAAAGCCTTCCTCACCAGATTTATTTGGCGGTATGGTCAATGCCGTTACATCACTTATAGTGTTACCGTTAGATCTTATGTATACCATGACCCCGATGAAAGGATGGAGTGATCCTCATTGGCGGTACAGTCAATACGGATGGGATACTGATATAAAAAGGGAATATCTGCAGATTAACTGGAACGATGATATACGTAAAGGCTATACCGAGCTTCACGAATGGAAAGCGTTAAACGAGGCGGTGTACGAACAATTTGAAAGATAACCGCGGGAAGTAACACACCAATCTATGCGACGACCTTTTGTTCTGATTACACTCTTTTTTATTGTTGGGATACTTACTGCATCATTTTTTCCTTTAGTAACACTTATTCCCTTATATATTTTGGTTTTTTGTTCAGTTATCTTGTTTTGCTCAAAAATGAAATATCTTTCACTGGGTGCGTTTTATGCGCTCATCATACTCTGCGGCATGATCGCACTAACAGCAAAAAACCAGTATTTGACCTATCAGGATACACCCTTTTTGCCAGACGGGAAAAAGGTCACAGCCGTTGTTACGGGAACTGTTCAAGAAGGGATAACCATACAGAAAAAAATTCTTTACTCCGATAATAAACACGCCATGCAGAAATGTATTGTAACAATTCCTCACGTAAATATTTCAGGTAAGAAATACGCAGTATCTTCAAATATATTAGTTAAGATATACGGTGAAAATGAAAAAGTTTCGATCGCTAAAAACGATATAATCGAAGTAAAAGGAAAACTGAAAAGAATTGATTCCGGAAGCATAGCATCACTTTCATATAAAAAATATATTGTGTCTCATCGTATTGGATATGTTATGCAGGTAAGCGGCAAAAAGAATATACGCATAATAGGGAAAAAGATACCCTCGATATTTGAACAGATCATTAGTCGAACAAGAGCTAGAATTGTAAAGTCTTTAACCGCGGGAATTCCAGCAGGTGATATAAAAGGTCTTTTTACCGGAATGATCCTCGGAGATAAAGAAGGTATAAGTAATAGTCTCAGAGAGGCTTTTGTGAGGACAAATACGATACATGTTCTTGCGATATCAGGCCTGCATATTGGACTGATTGTCCTTATTATTTTAGGAATACTGCGGTTTTTCAGTATGCCTAAAGCATATTCGGCATTAATCGCTATACCGCTTATTGTCTTGTATGCACTTATTGTTGGGAATAAACCTTCAGTATGGCGTGCAACAACCATGGCGGTTATTGTGCTCTTTGGATGGGTAATAAAGCGAGAGTCAGATATTGTTAACTCACTTGCAGCCGCTGCTCTTCTGCTGCTTATATGGAATCCGTATAATCTCTATAGCATTGGATTCCAGCTTTCATTTGTTGTTGTCCTTTCAATCATCGGGCTGACCCCGGTTATACAGCACTATCTCAATAAAGTGTGCGGGTGTGATATAAAAGAAAAACCTAAAAGAACAGATACACTATTGCGAAACGCCCTAACCGTGTTTTCTGTAAGCGTGTCTGCCTGGATTGGGTCTGCACCGCTTATCATGTATTATTTTGGTGTTTTTTCACCGATAAGTGTTATCGCAAACATCTTTGTTACCAGCATTGTAAGTCTTGCAATTGTACCCCTTTGTTTTGTATCAATTATTGTAGGTCAGTTCAGCTTGTTTGTTGCTTCTATGTTTAATACGGTAACTATATATATTGCACAGTTTCTTATCACTGGGAATACGTTTCTTGCCGGTTTTTCGTGGGCGTCATTTCCTGTCTATGATTTCACAATACCGGATATACTCCTCTGGTACGGAGTGTTAGGGATGTTTACACATTGGCATCCAAGAAAGGTTTTCGAATTTACCGAAATGAGGAGATGGTGTCTTTACAGTATCATTATAGTTTTTTGCATCTTTATGTTCTCAGGTGTCTTGTTTCGGTCAAATGCCTTTGAGGTCACTTTCTTTGATGTTGGGCAAGGAGACGCTATGGCGATCAAAACATCCCGGGGAAAACTTATGCTTATTGATGCCGGTCCGAATTACCCATATGCACCGCTACCACGAAAACTTTCATCGTACATGAGAAAAAATACTATAAAAGAGATTGATGCCATTGTAATAACGCATCCTCATAGAGACCATATAGGCGGGACACTTCGTGTTCTTGAGAAATATAAAACCGGTATGATAATTGGTAATGGAAGTGATTATGAGTGTTCAGAATATGACAAAATAAAAGCGTATGCGGCATATAACAATATCCCGTATCACGTGGTAAAGGCAGGGGACAATATCCATTTTGATGATGATATAGAGATTAAAGTGCTTTCACCACCTGATGAAACAGATGGTTGGGATGAAAATGAACGATCATTGGTGCTTTTAGTTACGTATCAGGGGATACGATTTCTATTTTGTGGGGATAGTGATGTTGAGGCAATTGAGCATTTGTGCAAAACATCTGAAAATCTCAAGGCCGATATAATAAAAGTTCCTCATCACGGATCAGATAATGTTAATAACGAAGTTTTTTATGAAAAAGTGCTTCCCAAAATAGCCGTTATAACGGTAGGTAAAAATAATTCTTATGGCTTGCCATCTAAAACGCTCTTGGAATTGTTTTTGTCCAGAAATATACGTGCTTACCGTACAGACAAAGACGGGACAATTACCATACGGGTAAAAGACGGGAAATATACATCTTCACATTCCCGCTGGTAAATATTTTCAATATTCAGAACTCCAGACATGGAACTCACAGCAATCTCACCTAAATAGCTGTGAATAAATAGTTTCCCCGAATAGTTTGTGATAAAATATTTCAGATAAAAGATTTTTTTAAAAGAGACCTGATTCTTTAAAACCAGAAGGAGATTTGCTATGCCGCAAATGAGCATGCCGATTTTTACCGAAGAAGTAAAACTTATAACTCCGTTGATCGGTTACTCAAAATGATACGGACAAATGCCATTATTTATGCACGATGAGAAAGACGAAAAATCCTTTAAAATGTTTATGGCTCAGCTGTATGTTGTGGGCAATGTGCCGCAATCAGCAATAAACAAGGCTTTCGGAATTAATCAGATTAAAATGAAACGCTGGGTGAAAAAGTATCAAAATAATGGTCCAGCGGCATTCTACAAAAAAGAAAGAAAACGTAGAGCAACTGTTATGACGAAAGAAGTCATAGATAAAGCACAGTTGTTGTTAGACAAAGGCATTCCAAAAATGAAATCGCTGATGAACTGGGGATTAAACTTTCCACCCTCAAATGGTAGCAGCTACCATTTGTTTTGGCATTCTGTGTAAGTCAAAGGGGTCAAATCTTTAGTGAGACTGGAAACGAGCAATTACAAATAGAATTTATTACTTGTATGTTAAAGGGTACTTTTTTATGTCTCTCTATAGTTTTTTCGAAAAACCTGAATAATTTGCTAATGGAATTAATGATTCTAACCAAAACTTTGCTTCTCCGTCCGGAGAAATAACATGAACATGAATTCTAGGCTCCTCCTTGGGGAAAAAATAAAATCTATATTCTCCTTCTCTGAATACTGTAGGACTCAAATTAATCCATCTCAAACGGCATGGTAGCATAATTTTAAATTATATTGCATCTTTTATTTTGTAGCGGGTATAAGTAGTAACTTGTTGATAAATACAAATGGCGGCAGCTGTAATATTTGTTTTAGCAGTATGAATATTTAAAATGGCACTTTAAATATCCATCTAAGAAATATGCTTTTTATGTTTTTTTGCGCATATCGCAAAACGAATACCGAACACTGAAAGATCCTTTAACGTCAAAATGTTAGTGACGCAGAGAGTGTTTTACGATATAATTTGCTATTTATAAGAGGGTTGGAATGAATAAAACGGTTCATGTTTTAGTGGTACTGCTGTGCTCGTATCTGGTTACGAGTGTTAGTACGATACATGCTGAGAGCAAAAAAGTGAGATATCCTGCTGTTGCCGGTGCGTTTTATCCGTATAATAAGGAACGGCTCACGAAGATCATTGACGGTTATCTTGATAATGTTGGAGAACCGAAAATAAAGGGTGCTGTCGTTGGTGTTGTTGCTCCACATGCGGGATATGCCTATTCAGGACAAATTGCTGCGTATGCGTTTAAGCCTCTTCAAGGTAAATCATATGATACTGTTGTGATATTGGGGCCAAACCATACGGTATATGGTTTTAGTGATATATCGGTGTACAAAGAAGGTATGTTTAAAACGCCTCTTGGTATGGCGCATATCGATGAAGACTTTACGAAAAAAATCATTGATAGTGATCCGGAGAAATTTGTTTATGAACCTGATTTACACAGAAAAGAACATGCAATAGAAGTAGAGATACCGTTTTTGCAGCATGTGTTAAAAGGCGATTTTAAGATTGTGCCGGTAGTGATGGGTGATTACTCACGAGAAACAGTAGAAAAACTTGCTCATGCTATCATGAAAGCATCAGTTGGAAAGAAAGTGCTGATTGTTGCCTCATGCGATCTTTCACATGATAAGGATTATAAAACGGCGTGTGCGATGGATAAAAAAGCAGTTGATACCATCGCAGGTCTTGATCTTGACGCGCTTGAATCGTATGGAAAAAACCGTAAAACCGAGATGTGCGGGTATGGGCCTGTTATGATACTGATGTATATAGCCAAATCAGAAGGTGTATCAAAAGGGACCGTGATGAAATACGCTAATTCCGGTGATGTTACCGGTGATAAGAGTGGACGTATCGTCGGGTATGCTTCAATTGTTTTTAGTAAATAATAGAAGGAAAAAGTATCATGAAAAGTGTGAAATTCTTATGTGTTTTTGTAATGGTTTTTTGTTTTACCTGCGAGGTGAAAGGAGCTCTTATGAATGAAGATGCAAATAAATCAGGGAATTTAAAAATGAAAGAAAAGCAACAGTTGATCGATATTGCGCGGGAAACACTTGAAACACAGGTGAAAACCGGTAAAGCGCCGCATATAAATGTGAGTGTTCCTGAACTTATGGAAAAACGCGGTGTGTTTGTCACCTTAACAATTAATCATAACCTGAGAGGGTGTATTGGGTATATCGAGCCAATTAAGCCTCTCTATACCGGTGTTATTGAAAATGCGGTCAATGCGAGCAGTCGTGATTGGCGGTTTCCACCGGTCAGTGAAAGTGAACTCGATAAAATCAATGTTGAAATATCTGTTCTTACTGTACCTGAAAAAATTAAAAGTGTAGATGAAATTGAGATCGGAAAACATGGTGTTATCATCGAAAAAGGACTCAATAAAGGAGTCTTTTTACCGCAGGTTGCGCCTGAACAGGGATGGGATGTGAAAGAAACACTGGAAAATCTCTGTCATAAAGCGGGATTGCCGACTGATGCGTGGAGTAAGGGCGCTGATCTATATATCTTTTCTGCCGACGTGTTTTCTGAAGAGGATTTTAAGAAGTAATATTAAGGAGTTGAGAAATAATAATATGAAAGAATATGTACCAAGCGAGATAGAGCCAAAATGGCAACAGTATTGGACCCAAAACGGTTTGTTTACGATGGATCCATCGAGTGACAAGCCTAAATATTATTGCCTTATGATGTTTCCATACCCGTCTGCAGCACTCCATGTCGGTCATGGCAGAAACTATATTATCGGTGATACGGTAGCCCGCTACAAGATCATGAAGGGGTTTAATGTCCTAAACCCTATGGGGTGGGATGCGTTTGGTCTTCCAGCAGAAAATGCCGCAATAAAAAGCGGGATACATCCACGTACCAGCACATTAAGCAATATTGAAACAATGAAAAAACAGCTCTATAGCTGGGGATGTGGTTTTGACTGGGACAGAGAAGTGACTTCATGTTTACCTGACTATTATAAATGGACTCAATGGATCTTTTTGAAGCTTTTTGAAAAAGAGCTCGCATACAAAAAACGCGCACCGGTAAACTGGTGCCCGTCATGCCAGACAGTTCTCGCAAATGAACAGGTTATTGAAGGTGCATGTGAACGTTGCGATGCTGAAGTGACTGAAAAGTTTCTTGAGCAATGGTATTTCAAGATTACTGAATATGCTGAGCGCTTACTGGCAGATATTAAAAAACTTGATGGCTGGCCTGAACGCGTAAAGCTCATGCAGGAAAACTGGATTGGTAAGAGTCATGGTGTTGAAATACATTTCCGTTTAGATGGTACCGAAGAAGCGATTACGTGTTTTACTACACGTGTTGATACTATTTATGGTGCGACCTATATGGTTCTTGCGCCGGAGCATCCGCTGGTCGAGAAACTGGTCAAGGGAACAGAGCACGAAAAAGAAGTGCAGAAATTTATTCATACAGTGAAGTCCGAGACAAAGATCGAACGTGTATCGACAGATAGAGATAAAACAGGTCTTTTTATAGGTAAGTATGTTATTAACCCGTACAACAACGAAAAGATACCGCTTTGGATCGCAGACTATGTCTTAATGGATTATGGGACGGGAGCAGTGATGGCTGTTCCTGCTCATGATCAGCGCGATTTTATGTTTGCGAAAAAATATGAGCTTCCAATATGCATTGTTATACAAAAACAGGATAAGAGTCTTGATTCTAATGCTATGACAGAGGCACATGAAGAAGAAGGTGTCATGGTTAATTCCGAGCAGTTTGATGGCATCTCAAGTGCTGCGGCATTAGAAAAAATGGCTAAATATGGTGAGGATGAAGGATATGCAAAGCGTACAGTGAACTATAAACTGAGAGATTGGTTGATATCCCGTCAGCGTTATTGGGGTGCGCCGATACCTATTATCTATTGCGACACTTGCGGGGCAGTGCCCGTACCTGAGAAAGATCTTCCGGTGCTTCTTCCTGAAAATGTAGAGTTTCGCCCAAAAGGTGAGTCGCCCCTGGCTTCAAGTAAAGAATTTATGGAGACAACATGTCCTTCATGTGGGAAACCTGCACGGCGTGAAAGCGATACAATGGATACGTTCGTTGATTCAAGCTGGTATTATTTACGGTATCTTTCAGCCCACGACGGATCGCAGGCATTTGACAAGGATCTTGTTAATGCATGGCTTCCGGTAGACCAGTATATCGGGGGTGTTGAACACGCGATACTTCATTTGTTATATTCACGGTACATAACTAAAGTACTACATGATGCCGGTCTTACCGATTTTAATGAGCCGTTTAAAAATCTTTTCACGCAGGGAATGATCATAAAAAATGGCGCGAAAATGTCTAAGTCCAAAGGTAATACGGTTAGTCCAGACGCTTTGATAACGCGTTACGGTGCAGATACCGTGCGTTTATATACGCTTTTTATTGGTCCGCCTGAAAAGGACGCTGAATGGAATGATAGTGCAGTTGAAGGTGCGAACAGATTCTTAAAGCGTGTATGGAAGCTGGTCGATAAATATGCAGGTACTATCAAGGGGAAACGGGTTGATGACACCGTTGATGACAGTGTGTTTACACTTGATGAAAAAGCTGCCCGTGACTTGCGCCGTATGGTACATGAAACCGTGCAGAAAGTATCAAAAGATATGGAAGGGGACTTCCACTTTAATACCGCTATTGCAAGCATCATGGAACTATTGAATGCCTTAACAGTATGTGAACGGGAATGTGATTCTTGGAGTGATGATGCTAAGACTGTATTTTATCTGGCATTACTGAAGATGATAAAAATGCTTTCACCGTTTGTTCCTCATTTTTCTGAAGAGTTGTGGGTACATGTAGGGAAAAAATCATCGGTCTTTATGTGTGGGTGGCCTGCATATACTGAAGCGGCATTAGGAAAAGAAGAACTGACGATCGTTATTCAGGTAAACGGTAAGGTGCGTTCACGGCTGATTGTGGCGCCGGATGCTGAAGAAGATGCAGTAAAGAAAATGGCGGTAGAGGATGCGAAAGTGCAGGAACATGTTAAAGGTAAAGACATACTGAAAGTCATTTCGGTGCCAAAGAAGTTAGTGAATATTGTTGTTAAAGGTTAAATTAATAAATACTAACCGGAGGGATTATGAAAAAATCTGTAATGCTCGTTTTACTCGTGATGTTTGTATGTGCAGGGAGTGTATATGCTAATCCTGTGACAGATGTTATTGGCGGGGCAGCGAAGTCAACAGTGGAAATAGTCCAAGGTGCTGCGCAAACAACGCTGGACATTCTTAACGGTGCGACAAAAACAACATTAAACACCGCTGGTGGCGCGATAGCAGCGCCTCTTGAAGTAATACGTCGTGTTACGAACTATTTGTTAGAGGGGATGAGCGGCGATCCTGAACTGTTCACATAATATAAGCACCAAAAATGATACATATAACGAAACAAGAAAAAGTTGTTTTATGTGTTTTGTTTTGTGTCTTTATAGCTGGATTGGGGCTCAAGTTTGTGCCGTGGTTTAGTAATAATGCACAGAGTGAAACGCAGATTGTAAAAGCAAAGGAACATAAAAATAACGATACAAGTCCAGTAAAGGGAGTGTGTTCGGTCAGTATTCAGGGTGAAGTGTATTATCCCGGGACGTATGTTCTCCAAAAAGAAGATAGACTGATCGATCTTATAAATAAGGCTGTTCCTACAGTTAATGCTGATATTGATAGCCTTGATGTAACGGCTCATTTTACTGGTGACAGTTTGATAATTGTTAAAAGTAAGTCCAATAAACATAAGAATAATGCCGATAATACCAAAATTAATATTAATAGTGCTGGGATAGGGGCCCTTCAAAGATTGGATGGAGTTGGGAAAACAATTGCTCAAAGGATTGTTTCTTATAGGTCACATACGGTTTTTAGGAGTATCGAAGATATTAAAAAGGTAAAAGGTATTGGCGATAAGAAATATAGCAGCGTAAAAGATGCGATATCTGTCGAGTAAATTAGTTTTATTAATATAAAAGAGGTGTATGAAATATGTTTAAAGAAAAAAGAAAATTTGCACGGATTCCGTTTGGTTTTGTGGCAAAATGCAGGCCTGCAAGAAGTGGTAATAAAAAACAAGCGATAGATGAAGGTGCTGTTAAAAATGTTTTCGGCAAGGACATAAGCTCTGGCGGTATTCTTATTGAAAGTGACCGGTGTTACCCTGTATCGACACTGCTTAAACTGGAACTTACTATTCCTTCATTTGAACATCCTGTGAATGTAACCGGCAGAGTAGTTAGAATATACGAAATTGATGAAACGCACTATGAGCATGGCATAGTGTTTGAGAATATTGAGGAAAAATATAAAAAGACAATAGATCAATTTTTGGCGTTGTTTAGTGACGCTCCTATGAGCAGGCAAACAAAAAATATAATTTAATGAAAGGGGGAATCCATGAAAAAAAGTATGATTGCAATTTTTATAGTATGTATGGTTCTTGGATCAACATCACTCTACGCTGGTGAAAAGGAAGCAGTAAAAGAGGGTGCCGGAAAAGGTAAAAAAGTAACGGTCAGTAAAAAAGTGTTGATGGATATGCAAAGACAGGTGAGACTGATGCGTGAAGAAATGGCTGAGTTAGAAGAAAAAATCGAAAGAATGACAACAAAGAGCGACCAGGGAAGATAGGTATTCTATGAATAAATATATAATGTTTTGTGCAGTTTTTATTGTATTACTTGCCGTATGCGCCGGCACTTACGCAAATGAAAGTGAACAGTTTGATGCGGGGAAAATTGCTCAAGGTGCTATAGAGTCTACAGGTGAGGTTGCCAGTCATGCCGGTAAAACTGTTGTTGGGGCAGCCCAATCGACAGGTGCTGCTGCTCATGATATTACTGTAGGTGTGGGAAAAGCATCTTTTGGGGCGGTAGAAAATGTAGGGAAAGCAGTGAACAATGTAAGAGAAGGTGTTATTGACACCTTTGGCGTGCGTGAAGTGCATGTAAGCGAAAAAATATATTTTGAAGGTGATGCTGTAAAACAGAAAAAGTAACGAAGATAAAGCGCATGCCATATTTAAATCTATTGCGTACGGTTTTCACTTATAAGATGTGGAGAATGGTTAAAAAGTGATCTATTGTTGTAGTATGTCGTTGGTAAACTATCTTGAAGGGTATGCTCTCATACATTGGGTGCAGTCTTTCCACTCCCCATTTCTGGATTATTTCTTTTATGGGATAACGCAGTTCGGCTATAAGTATTTTTATATACTTGCTATTGTATACCTTTATTGGTGTATTGATAAAAGATTTGCTGTGCGCATTTTTTATCTGTTTATAGTAGGTGTTCTTGCGAATCAATATATAAAATACTTTCTTAGTACCCCTCGCCCGGATCCTAATGAGGTGCGCGTTATCTTTGATTATTACAGGGTCGACCCCTCTTTTCCTAGTGGACACGCTCAAGGTTCTTTTGCATTTTGGGGTTTTCTAATGACACGGTTCAGGAATGTGTATTTCATTATATGTGCTCTGAGTATGATTTTCTTTGTGAGTGTATCTCGATTATATCTTGGGGCACATTATCCCATTGATATTCTTGGAGGATTTATTTTAGGAGCGCTTACGATCGTATTATTTTTATTCTTTTTTAAGATATATGAGCGCATAAAAATGACTCCGCATTCAAAAATATTTGATATATGTTTATTTGTGCTTGTTCCGCTTGGACTTTTTGTGGCTGTACCCACTGCTAAGATGGGCATGTTTATGGGCATCATAACTGGTTTTGGGGTCGGTGCATATTTAGAAAAAAGATATATTGGCTTTACAGAAAAAACACCATTTGTGTATCAAGTTATACGGACAATGGTGGGACTAGTTCCTGGCGTACTTATATTTTTTGTTGGGAGAATGATTCCCGGGCCTCTAAATATCCGCACACTTGTTGTATATGCAGTTGCGGGGTTTTGGGTAGGATTTATATATCCTTACTGTATAAATGCATTTCAAAAATGGCATGAAAGAAAAAATGTTCGTTAAAAGAATGTATCGTTATGAATGACCTAATAGAAGTACAAATAAAAAAAGTTATTCCGACACCACTTGAATTTGCATTGTTCTTGGGGAATAATGAAAAAACCTTTATTGTTGCTGTTAGCCCTGATGTCGGTGCTGCAATAATGATGTTTATTGACGGGACAAAAAAACCACGACCTCTTACACACGATCTGATCGGTGATATTTTTCTTGGATTAGGTATTACCGTGCAGTACGTAGTTATAACAGATTTAAGCAATAATATATTTTATGCACGACTCGTTTTGAAAGAGGAAAACGAGCTACGGAAAAAAATTGTTGAAGTTGATGCGCGGCCAAGTGATTGTATCGCACTTGCCCTGCAGCAAAAAGCAAAAATATATGTAACCCATGACGTATTACATAAAGTTGAACATGTAGAAATGTAGGTGATTATGAATAAGAGATATTATTATTTCTCAACCCCTAATATAATGCCAATAGTCTGCAGTGTGTTTCTCCTTTGTGTAAGTGCTGGTTGTGTTGGTAGTAATGTCCATAAAGCAGAGAATACAGCATCTGTTTCCATAGATCCCATTTATGAGATAAAACAAAGCAATAGTGAACTTATTGCAAATGCTCCTGATGTTGCGCAAATAAAATTTAAGAAAATATCCCGGTCACTATTTTCATTTTATCGCGGTACATCTCCGCTCTTTTATCGATATTGCCGGTCACATGGTGTTTCGGATGCATTAGTATCAGGCGCAACAGAAAAAATCCAGCTACACGGAGATTATCATATAGAAAATTGTGGAGCATACAAAAGTGAAGATGGGCTTGTTTCATTTGACCTCATGGATTTTGACGATACGTTCAAGGGACCCTATATACTCGATATACGTCGAGCGGCTGTATCTCTTAGAATTGTATGTGAGCAAAAAGGGTGGGAAACTAAAGCGGATGAAGTGGTCTCTCATTTTGTGAGCTCATATAGCGATACGATAGGTGGTATTGAAAGCCAGAGTATAAGCGTCGATTTTAGCTATAAGAAAGGGACATCTGTAGCGCTTATTAGAGAAATAATAGACGGTGTTGAAAATATAACGAGAAAATCCTTTTTTTCAAAGACCGGATTTACGCGCATTAATGAGTCAGGCAAGAGGATTTTTATTAAAAGCAAAACACTTCTTGAAGTGCCTCAATATGTGCATATTGAGAAGGCTATGTCTGAATATATTCGTACTCTTGATAAAAACGCAAGAAAAGAATCAACCTTCTATGCTATTAAGGATGTTGTGTTAGACAGGAAAAGCGGGATAGGGAGCGCCGGAAAGATGAAATATCTGATTCTTATCGAAGGGGTGTCAATGAGTCCGGATGATGATGTTATTCTTGAAATGAAACAAGAGGACAGCCCTGAGTGGGCGGGCGAATATGGTGACAGCTATACGAACAATGGTAAACGAGTTTATAATGGCCAGTCAGAAATGCAGTCATTATCTTATCCCTGTATCGGCTATACAACGATACAAAACAAAAATTATTTTGTTAGCGAATTTACGCCATTTTATGCTGAGCTCGAAACTAAAGAAATAAATTCATATCAAGATATCTTATCCATTGCAGAAGTAACAGCCACTCTTATTGCAAAGGGACATGTTCGGGCATCGCAAAATAGAAAAACTATAATGAAAGATATTCTTAAAGTATCGGAAAGCGGAAACCTCAAGAAAGATATCATGAATTTTTCAAAAAAGTGCTTTTTCTTTTTTGAATCGAGTTACGATAAGTTTAAAAAAAGATTAAAAGAGTATCCTCTTCTTTAAAAGCCGTAGTTCGTATTTCGTATCTAGTATCTCGTGAATAACACCTAAGAATTTCAGAAAAATATCTATGAGCTCGGTCCCTTAAGGGGATTTCAATTTTCAGGATTTAGATTCTTGGCAGACTGGCTCAATTAAAATCTTGACAAAATCGGTTCATAATAATATCATGCAATATACAAAACCTATGAAACCTATGAAAGCTATGAAAACAGATAAATCATTTTATAAGATAGCCGATCTGGCACGTGAAGTTGATCGTAGCTGTCGCACGGTAAAGGAATGGGAGAAAAAAGGCCTTATTCCAAAAGCTTCGAGAGACAGTCGAGGGTGGCGCGTGTATACTGAAAAACAGCTAAAAAAGGTTGTCAAGCTTGTGAAGGAACGTAATTATTTTCTTACATTACTCTGAGGAAAGGTCCCAATGGGAAAAAGAAATTATTTAAATACGGTTAAAGAGATTGCGATAGATATTTTTGATGGTGAAGAGTATGGCGTTATAGTATTCGATAAAAAGGGTATAGTGCAGTTTCTTAATCAAAGCGGCGCTCAGTTATTAAAGGTAAAAAATAACGATGTTTTGCAGTCGCATTATAGTTGTCTCGGATATGGTTTTCACAAAGTTGTTGATCAGGCAATCATTAACGATGTTTTAGTAAAAGACTCTATTATAGATTTCAAGACGTCTGCTGGCGTAAAAAAATATCTTAGTTGTTCCATGTATGATTTTCCTCAATTAAAAGAAGGTGGGCTCTATTGTTTAGTCGTGCATGACGAGACTCATATGATCGAACGAGATAACGTAGTGGAAAAAATGGAACGTTTTGCTACTATTGGTTCAATGGCAGCACATATTGCCCATGATATAAAGAATCCGCTCGTAGCACTCAAAACTTTTGTGGAACTCTTTCCAATAAAGTATAACGATGCTGAGTTTCGGGAGACATTTTCAAAGATTGCTCTTAAGGAGATAGTGCGAATTGAAGAAATGGTTTCGCAACTCCATGATTTTTCGGGTTCAAAAGACCTTATGCTTGAAGACATTGAATTATATAAGGTGATTGAAGATACGCTTAATTTATTTTCAATAAAATTATCTACTCAACAAATCAGAGTAAAAAAAATAGTTGATAATACATATACGAAGGTACGTGCCGATTATGGTAAAATCAGGAGAGTACTAAATAATCTTATCCTTAATGCGATTGATGCAATGCCTCATGGTGGAACACTCTCTGTTTCGAGTGATGTAAAGATAATGTATGATGAGAGTGCAAAAAAAGACATTGAAGTAATTGAAGTATCAATAGTTGACACCGGACGAGGAATTAATAGCGAAGAAATACACCGAGTGTTTGAACCATTCTTTACCACGAAAATAAGCGGGTCCGGACTGGGACTTGCGATATGTAAGAAGATCATTGAAGATCATAAAGGGAAAATTAATGTATTTAGTTCCGAACGAGGGACAGTATTCGTTATTCAATTACTTGCAATAAGAAGTCAGAATGTAAGTGCGGGAACGGCGCCTCTTCAGGAAAAAGAGAATGTGTTGTGTCGATCATAGGTCGCCATACTATTTGAAAGTGCATAGAATATGGGTTCAGTACTAGTCATAGCAAAAAGTAGCGAAACAAAGTCATTTCTCGATGATATTTTGTCGCGAAATCATAATATGCTCTACGGAGATTTGTGGAGTGAAATATCTGATATTGCCCCGATGAGCGATCTGGCAATAGTTGATTTCACCGATAATAATATCAATGCCGCGCATATTATAAACCTTATTAAAGAGAACGGCATTGATATACCTATTGTAGCGCTGTTTGACGAAAGCGAGAAGCAGATACTCAGTGAATTTAAGGGTGATTTTGTTGATACCTTTCTTTTTAAATCGTTTAATAGTGATACAATACGAACAATTATTAATCGCGAGCTGAATGCATATACAAAAAAAGAAACCATACAAAATACAAGATATAATACAGCACCTCAGCAAAGTGCTTCACGAACCTCAGCTCAAACAGCTACCCAGAGTATTCTCCTGAAATTATTTAGCATTTTTAACAGGAATATATATGATCACGATTTGTTTCTCGATAATTTTCTTGTTTTGTTCAAGGAATTGAGCCGTGTGAGTAGAGCTGCAGTAATTCTCAAGGATGAAGGTAAAGAGTCATACAGCATTAGAAGCGCTTTTGGTTTCGAAGAAAAAATCCTGCAATATGCAAAGTTTTCAGAAAATGATGGGATCCTTTCTCATCTTTCAAGAGAGCTGTCAATACTTGATAAGAATACGATACATGATTATAAAGCAGAAAAAGAGTTTACAATACTAAAAGCGTTTTATGCCCTTCCCATATACTCAAAAAAAGGTTTCTTGGGTGCATTTGTGTTTAATAATAAGATGCTCGGCGGTGCACACAGTGAAGAAGAGCTCATGTCTTTTTACGAGCTGTCGTCTGCACTTGGTGAAGTAATTGAAAGAATGAGTGATTATAAGCACTATTTTATGAGAAGTTATTTTGCTGATAAACTTATACATGTTATGAATACCGGTGTGGTGACATTTGATGGAAAAGGGAATCTGTGTGATATTAATAATACAGCTTCACGAATATTTAATATAACTCAGGAAGAAAATCTTGAAACGAAAAAAGCTCAATTGCCGCAGGATTTCCTGTCGTTGGTCAGTAGCATGATTAATGGCACTAAAGAGCATACTATACAAAATGTAGAATTACATGATGAGAGTTCAATAATTGAAGTGAATGCACGGACAATTGTTGACAGAGAAGGAAACAAAGCAGGGGTGGCGTGCACATTTGAGGATCCTTCATATGAAAAAGAAATTGAAGAAGAGGTAAGAAAATCAGAGCGGTATGACTTTGTGAACAAAATGGCACTTAGAAGCTCTCATGAATTGAGAAATTGCCTTGTATCAATAAAAACTTTTACGCAACTGTTGCCGGAAAAATATGTTGATGAACAGTTCAGGAAAGATTTCTTTTCTGTGATGACGAAAGAGGTTGAGCGTTTGAATTCTCTTGTTGATAAACTGCTTTTCTTTGCTCAACCGGTAAGCTTGAATTACTCTAGTGTTAATATTAATGAATTAATTGATAAAAGCTTGTCTCAAGTAAAAATTAATGATGAAAACTCAATAACCATCAATAAAAACTTTGCCCACCAGTCATCTTCCATCGAGGTTGATCGCGAGATGATGGTGAAAGCGTTTGAAAATATCATTCAAAATGCTGTGCAGGCAATGCAAAAAGGTGGCCGGCTTATTATTAGCACAAAGGAATCACGCTACGAAAATATACCCTGTTTTGTGATACAATTTAATGATAGCGGTAAAGGTGTAACACACAAAAAACTTGAAGATGTTTTTGATCCTTTCTTCAGCACAAAGAGCAGGGGGCTTGGATTAGGGCTTACTATATCAAATAAGATTATAGAGGAGCATCACGGGACAATACACTTTAAGAGCACTCAGGATGCAGGGAGCGATGTAACGGTAATATTGCCGTATGAACCAAATAAGAAATTTATTTTTGAGAATTTTAGTCGTTTAGGAAAGCATGCAATAAATTAAGGATATCATTATGGCAAAAAGGCATATTTTGGTCGTTGACGATGAGCTGGGCGCGCAAGAGTCATTCAAGATGATATTAAAAGATGATTATCTTGTAACAGTAGCTGATGATGGTGAGATGGCTCTTGATAAACTTAATAAGCTTAATGTACATTTAGTGATATTGGATGTCATTATGCCTGGTATGGATGGTCTAGAAGTATTAAAGCAAATCCGTTCGGTAAATATGCACATACCGGTTATTATGGTTACTGCAACGAAAACAATACGTACCGCTGTTGAAGCAATGCGCATGGGAGCGTTTGATTATATCAGTAAGCCATTTAATGTTGATGAGATTAGAAATGTGATCAAAAAAGCGTTTCAAAAAGATGTTGTTAATACTCAAGGTGATTCAAACTGTGAACAATCAAAATATGTTAGTGCAATAGTTGGTAATGATAAGGGAATCAATGATGTTTTGCGAACAGTTGAAAGAGTAAAAGATACTGATTCAAATGTCCTCATTATTGGAGAAAGCGGAACAGGGAAAGAACTTGTTTCTCGTGCTGTACATTATACTGGTAGCCGTAAAGACGGACCATTTATTGCCGTTAATTCTGCTTCTATTACAGAAAGTTTGCTTGAAAGCGAACTTTTTGGCCATGAAAAAGGGTCTTTTACAGGTGCAATGGCCACTAAGAAAGGTACATTTGAACTTGCTCATAACGGCACACTCTTTCTTGATGAAATTATTGATACATCACTTTCTTTACAGGCAAAATTATTGCGTGTATTACAAGAAAGGGAATTTAGGCGAGTTGGGGGTACAGAACTTATTAAGGTAGATGTGCGTTTTATTGCTGCAAGCAATAAGGATTTAATGGAGGCGGTGCGAGAAGGTAAATTCCGCGAGGATCTTTATTACAGGGTTGCTGTTGTTCCTATTGAGATTCCGCCATTAAGAGAACGCAAAAGTGATATACCTAAACTTATAGATCATTTCTTTAAGCAGTTATCACAAAAGATCAATTCACCGGTAAAGATGTTTTCTGATGAAGGAGTTCAATGTCTTATGAATTATGATTGGCCGGGAAATGTTAGAGAGCTACGAAATGTTATAGAAAGAGTAATTGTCACAGTTGATTCAGAGACAATATACCCTTATCATTTATCACCACAAATACGTTTGCACGAAGTAATTACGGAAATGGAAGATTCAGGAAGGACTGAAGGGTTTACACTCGAAGGATCTGTTTCGACCTATGAACGAAGAATTATTGAAGATGCATTGTCTCGTAGTAATGGTGTTCTTTCAAATGCTGCTGAATTCCTTGGAACAACCAGGAGAATATTGAAATATAAGGTGGATAAATTAGGTATCGATATTCGTTTTAAAGATAATCAGGACAGTCTAAACGACATCCTTCCGGATAAATCATCTTTTCAGAATTAATTCTACACAATTTTTAGCCTCATGCCTTGATGTCAATCAGCGTTTAAAAATGTACCATTTGAAAGCACCATCCTCCTTTCGCAGTTTGTATTCTTTAAGTTTATAACTATTGCCTTTAATGTTAACAACATGACAATGATGTAAAAATCTATCTAAAATAGCAGTTGCAGTAACTGGATTATCAAATAGTCTTTCCTATTCTGAAAATGACTTATTTGAAGTGATAATCCCACTTTTAATTCTTATATATTAATACATTCGCCACAATCGAGAGATCATTTTGATTTTGTGCGAACTATGAGTCCTATTTTATCCCGTCTAAAGATAATAGATGAGAGTGAATATAAGGGGTTACTTAATACTGATATGTTGCGCAATACTGTTATTGATGAATCTGGACAGTTATACGCTCGTATAATTCCTATATTTTCAAAATCTAATCTTAAACGATTTAATATTGATGAAGTAACATTTTTTGGATAGGGATATTTCTTTTGCTGATATGGTACGAAGCTTGAAAATACAAACTTCTGAGATCTTTGCTGTTAGAAGTCATATTGATAATGAGATATATTTTAGTTTGCCAATGAGGACAAGTGAGATATTTAATGTGGACACATTTATTAGACTAAAATCTGTCGTCGAGTCATCAATGTAATAACACAAACTATAGTATTCCGATAATCTTTTTTATTTCCTGAAGTGTTTTGATCGCAACTTGACGTGCTTTTTCGGCTCCTTCTTCAAGTAATGCATGAATGTAACGAGGATCCTCGGAAAGCTCTCTTCTTTTCTCGTAATAGGGGCTGAAGTAAGTAGTTATTTTTTTAAGAAGAGCTTCTTTAAAATCTTTGTAACCGGTACCACCTTCACGATAACGTTTTGCCATATCATCTTTTTCTTCAGATGTAGCAAAAAGAGAGTATAAATTGTAGACAGTACACTGTGAAGGATCTTTTGGTTCTGCAATAGGCGTTGAGTCAGTTTTGATGCTCATGACACGTTTTTTGAGCTGATTTTCTTCAGCAAAGATATCAATAGTGTTTTTGTATGATTTGCTCATTTTTTGTCCGTCGATACCGGGAATGATTGCGTAATGGGGCAATATATGTTCATTTGGAAGCTTGAAATATTTTTTATAGGTACAATTAAATTTAGTTGCAAGATCACGTGTTACTTCAATGTGTTGTTTCTGGTCTTTTCCGACAGGAACGAGATCAGGTTTGTATATGAGTATGTCTGAAGCCATAAGTACAGGATATGAGAAAACACCTAAGTGAGGTGTTATTCCGTGAGCGATTTTATCTTTATATGAATGACATCGTTCCAAGAGGCCTAGTGGTGCAAGAGTAGATAAAATCCACGCCAGTTCTGTTACTTGGGGAACATCAGACTGCTTAAAAAATACGGTTTTTGCACTATCTAATCCGAGAGCATAATAATCAAGTGCGACATTAGCTATATTATCCTTTAACAGGCGGGCATCTTTAATTGTCGTTAAGGCGTGATAATCAGCAATAAAGTAGTAACACTCATTATTTTTCTGCAGCTCAATATGCTGTTTGATCGCACCGAAGTAGTTGCCGATATGCAGTCTGCCTGATGGTTGGATGCCTGATAATACTCTCATGTAACCCTCTTATAGTTAATAAATTATGTGTTTTTACGTTTAATAAACGATACATTTATAGTTCATGTGAGTGGTAAAATCAATAAAATAATGTAAATATATGAGAGAGTAACATATGAAGAGTGAACAAAAATAAAAAAATTGATTTGACATAATTGGAGGGTCTACACTATAATCATCGCTCTTTTGAAATATCGCGGGGTGGAGCAGTCTGGTAGCTCGTCGGGCTCATAACCCGGAGGTCGTCCGTTCGAATCGGTCCCCCGCAACCAATATCCTATAAAGGCAGATTTTATTGTCTGCTAATTTTTTTGCGGTGAATGGTTATAGTACTATGTTTTTTATGAACACCGGGCACCGAAATTATGGCGGAGTAGCTCAGTTGGTAGAGCAGGAGAATCATAATCTCTTTGTCAGGGGTTCGAGTCCCTTCTCCGCTAGTGAAACTAAAAAGCCACGCATTTTATTATGCGTGGCTTTTTTTATAGTTGAACTATCCCCCCTGTTTTATGATTTTGGAGGCGAAGCCCGAGAAAATCTAGGGGGGATCATAACATTGAATGGCTCTCCTTAGGTATGTTTTTATGTCTACAACCCCTGACAAAGGGGGGACATCCTATGCTCTCGGAGGAACAAGAAATTCCTTCACAAATGACCTGTTATGGGCGTAGGTAAGCTTTTTGCCTGTATAGCGTGTCGTTACCTCTATATAGGCGCAATTAAGAAACATGGCAACAAAACTAAATAGAATGAAGAAGAATGGCGCTAGAGTTAAAAGAAATGCAGTTGTGAGCAGAGCTAACAATAAAAAGATCTTTAATGAAAAAATAAGGTTTGTCGCTAAAAAGACAAATGAAGTTTTTAAAACGGAAAAAATATTTTTCGTAGTAAGTATGAGCGTTGATATATAGAGGGCCATAAGCAGACCAGTTAAAAGAAAAAGTATTGTCCATCCTAAGAGAACAAGTGAGAGCAAGCTGTCGAAATGTGTGTAAAACATAATGTTTATGAGGCATAAAATAATAATAAGAATATAAGCACCATATGTCAGAGAGAATCGTATTCCGTAGAGTAAAATTCCTCTGTAGTAATCAGCGAGTGTGGTTTCTTTGTTTTCAATTATTTTTTGTGTTACATGGAAAATCGCCCCGCATGACAGGGGTATTGTGATTAAAAGGGACGAAGATAGTAAAAATATAAGATTAAAAACAATTAAAATGCCGATATTGTCAAATACAAGCCAGAAACTGTTTCGTAACGCATTTTTTGCTGAGGGGGTATACAATTCCATAGTTATTCTTTTAGAAGAGCTTATAGGTGCGAAGTAATACCTAAAATGTTATTTTGCTGGTTCAGAACTCATGAGCAGTTCTTCAAATGGTGTTTTTTTGTTTAGCATTACGTCAAGATATGGATTTTCAGACGACATATCAGTAATGCGCGGTGTGATAATAATATAAGAAATTCCTTTTTCTTTCAGAATGTTCGCAATGCCATCAGTGTGAAATCCTCCGGTTACAAGGACAGCTTTATCGATGCCGTCGTTATTCATCTTTTTAATAGTATTATCAATAAGGATATTATCTCGTTTTCGAGCTGCATTATAAAAATGTACTGCTTGAGCGATATTGTCGTCGATTACTCTTAAGTCTTTTTCGCTCGGTAGTGTAAGGTTGTACTTGTATTTGTATTTATTAAATATTGATAAGATATCTTGTGCATTAAACTGTGATTTATTATTTTTGAAATAATCATAATCGTCCGGAGAGAGCGTTAAGTCAAATAAGTTTTTGAGTGTGTAGAGATTCTTTGATACGGTGTTAATAGTTCTTTCATCGTTATTTTTGAAGGATTTTTCTTTAATAGCATCGGCAAGTGCATCACATTCCTTAATAAGCTTTGAGGTGTTTATGTTGCTCAAGATAGATATGTACTCTATATAATAAGATAAATCTTTGTAGTGTTTCATATTGATTTCTTTTTTTGTTGCCAGGGTTTTAAGGTAGGTATAGTAATCATACGCGGGAATTTTTCCGAGCCTAAAAGATAAACTTTTTGAAACGAGTTGAGTAATATCACCTTTATTCATTTTCTTGCTTAAAGCATCAATAAGCTTTCCTCTTTGGGTATCAACTTTTTTGAAATCAATTTTCTTTTCCAAAAGCGAAGCTGTATTCTGATTGCTGAAGTTAGGGTATAGTTTTAGATCGATTTCTTTTTTTGTTGCAATACGATTTAAAAATTGCGCATAGGCTAGAAACTGAATTGTATTGTTGTGGTATTTTTCAATGTGCTCATCAATTTCTTTTAATTCGGGTGAATAAATATTCTGTTTTAGGAGGGCTGTATTTCTTTCCAGAGAGGGGAGTACGTTCTTTATCTTATCTTTTAGATTAATTGTTGTTATAAATGCGTCATAGTTTTCTTTATAGACATCTTCATTTTCAATGCCATAGATAGTAAACGGGAGATCTGTGGTGATGGATAAATATTCAGGTCCGGTGATTCTTCCTTTTTTCATGAAGTATGTTGCGACTTCAGTTTTAATGTCTTTATCGGGGAATTGCGCAAAGGGGCTTGTGTCAATAATGCCGGTTGAGCCCTCTACCGCAACAAGTTTAAATCCATAATTTTTTACCAGGTCTTTAAGGATCTGAGCATTATTATTTTGCGCCTCAAAATTACAGTGCGCATCCTGTATATAACATATAGTGGCGCCGTTTGTGCCGTTGTGCCTTTCTTTAATTGTTCCAAGTGTCTCGGGAAGGTGGTACTCGAGGACATTAATCTTCTTTATTTGAGTTGGTTTGCTTTGTTCCTTGCCGAAGACTGGAGCGTTTAATGAGATGGATAGCAAAATCACCGTAATACCTGATAGTATGGTTTTCATAGTATGCCTTCTGTTATTGTGTTAAATAAATGTAACGCAATACAAATAAAAATGCAAATAAATACACAATCCAGTGTACTTCTTTTCCTTTTCCGGTTACGAGCTTTAGCAGCGCATATGAAATAAATCCGAATGCTATGCCCTCTGTGATGCCAAACGCAAATGGCATAATAATCATTGTGAGGAACGTTGGGATAGATTCTGTGGTATCGTCCCAATTTATATTTCGGATACTTTTGATCATCATGCTGCCAATAAATATGAGAGCGGGTGCTATGACAGGATATACGTATGTGCCCGGAGATGTTTCTATTCCTCCGCCGAACATCTTGGCAAGGGGGTAGAGGAAGATAGCACAAAGCATAAGTGTTCCGGTAACCATGTTTGCGAGACCTGTTCTTCCGCCTGCTGAAACACCCGCTGCACTTTCGATGTAGCAGGTAATGGTCGAAGTACCCAAGACCGTCCCTGCTGTTGTTCCTATCGCATCAGACATAAGCGCCCGTCCAGCACGAGGGAATTTGCCATTTTTAATAAAACCTCCTTGTTCACCGATTCCGATTAACGTGCCTATTGTATCGAATAAATCTAAGAAAAAAAGAACAAAAATAACAGAGATCATATTCCATGCAAAAAGACCTGAAAAATCAAATTTAAACAATGTTGGGGCTATAGATGGTGGAGCGCTGAAAACCCCTTGAAAAAGAACAGTTTTTGTAATGATACCCAGAATAGCTGTAATGAGAATTCCCCAGAGTATTGCTCCTTTAATCTTTAATGCATGCAGGATCGAGATTAGTAATAGTCCGAATAAAGATAAAAGGACATAGTTGTTGTTGAGGTCACCGAGGCCGATAAGTGTCCCTTTATGGGCGACAACTATACCTGCCCATTCTAAACCTACTAGGGTAATGAGGAGTCCTATTCCCACTGCTATTCCATCTTTGAGGCATTGAGGAATAGCATTTATAAGCTTTTCGCGAAATTTGAAAAGAGTGAGAATAAGAAGGAGTATTCCAGAAACAAAATTTGCTGCTAGTGCAATTTGCCAGGGTATTTTCATTATTCCGCATACAACAAATGCAAAATAAAAGTTATGTCCCATTGCAGGAGCAAGCGCGATAGGATAATTCGCCAAAAATCCCATGAGAAAAGTCGCAAGGGCGCTTCCAATGCAGGTTGCCATCATGACAGCGCCAAAATCCATACCGCACGATGAAAGTACAGCAGGCTGCACGAAAATGATATAGGAAAGCGTCATGAAAGTGGTCGCTCCCGCTATTATTTCGCGGGAAATAGTAGTGTTGTTTTCATGTAAACGGAAAAAAGTAACCAATTTCTTCATGAGCTTTTTTCTGTACACCAGATTGTGTGTGATGTATTTTGTGCCGTATGATGTTTATGTTAGATATTTTTTAATTATTGGCCCTAACTTTTTTTTCGTTGCTGCAGGGACAAACTTCATTGGAGTCATAATTGCGTGTTGTAGGGCGTTTTTGCATACACAGGTGTCTTTTATCGGTAAGCTTTTGATGGTTTCGAGTAATATACGTTTTGCATTTTCTGCGTTTTTGTTTAGGTTTTCTATTATTGCGTCAACGGAGACGATCTCTTCCTCCGTATGCCAGCAGTCATAATCCGTTACCATACTTATAGAAACGTAACATATCTCAGCTTCACGTGCGAGTTTTGCTTCCTGTAAATTTGTCATGCCAATAATATCAAAACCAAGTTTTCTATATGTCATAGACTCGGCATATGTAGAGAATGCGGGCCCCTCCATATTTATATATGTTCCTGATTTGTGTGCCTTTAACTTAAGTTTTTTGCATGATTTATATACAAGAGAATGTAATTGGGGACATATTGGATGGGAGAATGATATGTGAGCAACAATACCGTTGCCAAAGAATGTGCTGTTTCTCCCATCTGTTCTGTCATAAAATTGGTCAACGAGTACAATATCACGTGGTTTGTATTTCTTTTTCAAGCTTCCGACAGCGCTTACCGATAAGATTGTTCCAACACCCAATTTTTTAAACGCATAGATGTTTGCCTTAAAATTGAGTTCTGAAGGTAAAATTGTGTGGTTCGCCCCGTGTCGTGGAAGAAAATATACCGTGTGTCCGTGTATATCACCTTGCACGAGTGTGTCTGAGGGCTTTCCAAACGGTGTCGTTACGTTTACTTTTTTAATTTTAGATAAGCCATCAATATTGTATAAACCGCTGCCACCAATAATTCCGATTTTTGATTCCAATTACTCCTCCTTCTCATATATTTATTCAATAAGTTTTTTTACCGCGTTACTGAGCAGTGTTTCAGTAAAAGCTCTAATAACAAGTTCGCCCGGTGTGATATGGATTTCCTTGATGTTTCCGGTGATATAAAAATCGAATGATAGTGAGTCTTTGTTCTTTTCAACAAAGTCCATAATGAGTTTATTTGAGAAACCCATAGTTTTGTCTTCAGAAAAATCTGTATCCCAGGAAAGTATGTTTAGTTGCTCTATGGTTATTGTCTGTTTGGAATCCGTAAATACTCCATCGGTACATTTGACCTGCGAATTAATATTGATCGATCCGCGGTCAATAGTGAAAGGGACATATTGAGTAATATATGGCCAGATTTTCATGGTGTTAAATTGAGATATTGTTGTGTTTAATGTGAAATAGGGTGATTCGTGAGCCTGTGACGGATCTATTTCACCGGCTATTCTAATATTATGTGTGTTGTTATTCGTAGGGTTTGATGATGCAAAAAGCTTAAATTTTATAGCAATTATGTCGTTAGTTTTGTCGTTATATCTTTGAGTAGTCGCTAATTTGATGTTAAAGAGCGTTAGGTTATTTGTCGGAGTTGTATAGAAATCCTTAAAATGGATAGTGCCATTTTTTATATATAATTTATTAACGTAAAAGGTGTAATTATCCGTAGTAGCGGTATCTGTGCTGTTGCTGTTTGTGTCTGATAGTGTTTCTGCATATGCGCTATCAGGTTTAAAGAGATTTGTGAGTAATGCACTAGGTGTAAACGATCGAGTGATACGTTTGATGTATTCGTCGTAATTATATTCCCCCTGTGCGTTTCTTTCTATATGAAAGACAGGTGAATAGACCGCGGCATTGCTGAATATGAATTTTTTTTGCAGTAAGGGTAAGAGCTTAAATCTTAATTTTATTTTTTTTGCCTTAAATAGCGTTTCTTTTTTATTGTTAACCTCTATCTCAATTTTCGGTTGAGATATATGAATGGAACGGGTAAGTAAATAAATACGCGCATCTTGTATTGAAACCTGAGTGCCGAGCGATGCTTTTAATTGTTCCTCAATAAACGGTTTTGCGTAAGGAATAGAAAAAAAATACATGGCGATATGAAAAATAAGAGGCAAGACAATTAAGAGTATAATGTATTTTTTTAGTCTCATTTTGTTCTCAGGGGGTTATTTCTTCAAAATGTTAGCACATATGTATATTACTTTTAATTTTATAGATGGGAAGATATTTTTATAAGAAAAAGTGCCGAGAATCTTATTTTGCAAACGTGCTATACCGCCAATGATATGCAAAAAACATTTATACAGTTCCTGTACTGTGTCTGAAAGAAAAGAATTTTTCTTGCTTAGAGATTCTGTGTGCGTGTGCCCACGTTCAAAAGCTTTTGCGTAGGAGATGAATCCGTAGCATGCCATGAGAAGTGAGTATATAAGGCCATAAGAACCATCAATGTATCCCTCAAACTTAAAGAATCGTTTCGTGAACTCTCTTGTCGGTGAGCGCAATAGCCCCTGCCAGCGAAAATGAGTGTTATGTAATAGGAGTGATTCAGCTTCTTTATCCGTGTATCCATCGATTCTTTTTAAAAAATCTGATATTTTTTCGCAAAAATAGTGTTTTAATGCCAGTTCATCTTCTGCTTCCAATAAAAGTTCTTTACCGGTTACATTAGGGAAAGAATGGATGTGATTGTTCCAAGAGACCATGCCTTTTTTGAAAAAACGGATATGATAATCAGGCCACATTGACTTGTTATGCATTGAGTGACCGAGAAAATATGTGCGCATAGGGATTTTTACATAATCACACGCGGAATCCTGCTGTGTTAGTTCACGTAAACGTTCTAGTAGCTGTGGTGGGGCTTCTTCATCCGCGTCAATGACGAGAATGTAAGGATGCGATGCTTTTTCGATAGCAAAATTGCGGGCAGGTTCAACATATCCCGTGCGGTCAAAAAAATATATTTTATCAGTATATTTTTTGCAAACACTGACGGTAGCATCGTCACTGTGCATATCTACTACTACAATTTCTTCCACTCTGTCTTTAAGAGATACAAGAGTTCTTTCAATGGATCTTTCAGCATTGAGAGTATTGATAACCGCAGAAATCATATAGTCAGGCACGAAATTGTTTATTGGTTAAAGTCATGTAAGTAAAACCATCAGTTACATTTACTAAGTAAAAACAATATAATATCACTTATATCAGAAATAGGCATTAAATTTATGAGAGATTTTTGATTCCATTATTCAAAAAAGAATTGTTGTAAAAACACTTTGCGCATATAATAGCCCATATGAAAAGATACATAGGTGTAACAATTTCTTATTTTGTTCTTATAGTAGTTTTCTTAACAGGTGACGGAGTATGTGATGCAAAAAAACCTGTTATTACCATAGGATACATGCCTGTAACCGCACATTTGACAATTCCTATTGCATTTGAACTACATAAAGGTGAATTTCAGAATTTTTCCTTACAGCTACGAAAGTATACTTCATGGGACGACATGGTAAAAGCGTTAGAAGAGAGTGAGCTTGATGGGGCCTTTATGCCTGCACCACTGATAATAAAATTCAGAGAGAAAAAGTTTCCGTTTACTTGTGTGTCATTGGGTTGTGAAAATGGTAGTGCAATTGTTATGGGTAGGTGGAGCGGAATTGAGAATATAGATGATCTCAAAGGTCGTGTTTCTGTTGTTGCTGTTCCGCACATCTATTCGATCCCCCATATAATACTGTATAGGTATCTCTTACAAAACGGCGTTAAATATAAAAAAGAAGTAAAGATTGTTAGCATGTCTCCTGCAGACATGTTTGCAAGCTTAAGTAGGAAAGAAACACAAGGGTTTGTGTCTGAAGAGCCAATTTGTCGTTCAACTGAAGAGAGAAATGCCGGAAAAATTATTGCATGCAGTAAAGAAATATGGCCATCACATCCAGGAGGGGTGTTAATGATCAGCAATATGTTAATTGAAAAGCAGAAGAAAATCGTTCAGGAGCTTGTAGATGCTGTCGTTGATGCAGCAGATTTTATCGAATACCATCCACAAGAAGCATCGGAAATATGTTCTGGCTATTATGGGGTAGATAGTCGGGTTGTTTTTGACGTATTAACGCGTCCGGATGATATGATCTCTTTTAATGATTTGATACCAAAAAAAGAACACTTTGAACGTATTATTGATTATTTAAAGAAAATGAAATTAGTAAAGAAAGATATATCAGTTGAAAATCTTATAGATACTGATTTTATAGAGAATGCGTATAAAAAGAAAAAAAAGTAAACCTTGTTAGAAACGGGCTATAAAGAAAATGACATAATAGGTTGAGATATATGAAACGGTGAAATAATGTATAAATATTTTATAGGTATAATGTTTTGTGTTCTTTGCTTGCTTGGCTGTGGGCGAAACACAGATAGTACAGTAAAAATTGGGCTGTCGACACGTCCTGGATCCTCATTGATACAGTTTGCGCAGCAGGAGGGGATTTTTAGAAAAGAGGGGCTGCGGGTGCAATTGTTTAGGCGTGGTGGTACGGCAGAGACGAAAGATGATTTTATTAAAGGCAAAGTTGATGCTGCAGTATTGTCTATTGTTGAAATAATTGAGCTAATAGATAAGGGATATGAATTTGTTATACCACTCGTACTTGATTATTCAAATGGGTCTGACGGTATTGTTGTTAAGGAAAAGTGTCGCAATTTAAAAGGGCTTAAAGGGCATGTCGCAGGTATTCAGTACGGGACTGTATCGCAATATCTTTTTTTGAGAGCGCTTGATTCTCGTGATGTGAAGGTTAAGGATATTGCCGTAAGAAACATATATGCCGACGAGGCAGTTGAATTGTTTGTTGGAGGTAGTGTTGATGCTTTTGCTGCCTGGGAACCATACGTGACATACGCAGTAAATGAAGGTGCCGGGCGTATAGTGTTTACGACACGTGATCTTCCCGAGAAAATCGTTGATGCACTTATTGTTAGGAAAGAATATGCACAAAAAAATCCTCGGAATATTCGGCGTATAATCGACGCATGGTATGAAACAGTGGAATATCTTCGAGATAATTATTCTAAAACTGTTGTTGCTATTTCTGATGCTGAACACGTTTCTCCTGAAACAGTAAAAAATGTTTTAAGCAGCCTTAGAATTGGAGATCAAAAGGTGAATTCTGAAGTGTTTGGTGATGGTAAGAGTTTTGGCCAAATGTTTATTTTTGTTAAAGAGATTGCCGGGCATATGAAAAGATATGGCATGATAAAGAATGTGCCGGATATTAAGAAATATATTTATCCGGACCTTTTTTATGATAGGTAAAGGTACTCTGTTGTTTAATGATAAAAGTGAGAGCATGAAAGAATGAAAAAAACGGTAATAGGCGCTGTAATAGGATGTGTTTGTGTTCTGTGTGTTTCGTGCGGATATTTATTGAGGGAACCTCTTAGGGTAGGGGTGTTTCCTCGACCTGGATGTGAAATCATATGGGTTGCAAAGCACAATGGTTATTTTGAGGATGAAGGACTAGATGTTATCGTGTCGCAGTATTCAAGTTGGGAAAGCACGGTGCAATCATTTAATAAGGGGAAAACTGATCTTTCAGTAGAGACTTTGCTTAGTTATCTTGTGAGTGGTCATAAAGGTAGGATTATTGCCATTACAGACAAGTTTAAAGGTGATGTTCTTGTAGGAAAAAAGTCACTTAAGACTGTAAAAGACATTGTTCGGCATAAAGAAAAACCGATTGCTGTGGAAAAGGGGACCGATGGGTACTATTATTTACAGTCGCTTATTCAGAAAACTCCCGGGGCACAAAAAAGTGTTCATGTTAATTTTCAGCCAACTGACGAAGCGGTAGACAGCTTTGTTCGCGGAGATGTTAATGCTGTATTTTGCTATCCCCCGTATCTTGCGAAAGCACTTAAAAAAGGGCAGGGAAGAATACTATTTTCTCAAGAATTCTCCTCGATTTCACCACGATCAGTTATTGTTGCCTCAGAGCAATCTTTTTTACTCAGAAAAAAAGATATTAATAAATTTTTGCGTGCGTGGTTTAGGGCGGTTGATTTTTTAAAAAAAAGACCGAAAGAGGCAATCAAAATAATGGCTGCTGCAGAAGGTGTTACCCCTGATGAGTTTTCTGAGTGTTTGAGCGATTTAAAAGTATATGACCGCAACGAGTCAGAAACAATTATGACGACAAATAAGATTACAGAAATAATAAATGCTTTGAATTATATGCTAAAAAAGCAAGGTGTGCATATCGGACAAACGCACGTCCATGAATTAATAGATACAGGTTTTGTGCGCAGGAAAAAATGAGGATGTAGCGTGATCAGAAAGACAAATAAGCTAGAAAAAAAGGTGATTGTATTTTTCTTAATATGTGTGTTGTTTTCGATAGGCATTACCGCGTATGTTGCAATTGACGTAAGTGTGCGCATGCTGAAGGATGCAACCTATGAATCGCTTAAGATGAATGCAAAATTAGTTGCATTCGATGTGAAGCGGGAATTAGTTGTGCGATTAGATAGCTTAAAGAACTTTACAAAAGCACAGGTGCTTCTTTCATCGTCAAATGAGCAGATAAGGGAGCGTTTATATCATTTTCTTGCATTGAATCCCAGTATAGCCACAGCGCAATTATTGGACAATAAGGGTGTAGAGATCGCTGAAATTACCCGCGCTAATCGTTTGGTTTCAAAAGGGAAAAAATATTCAGACGCTAACAGGTTTGTCATTGCTCACGTGAACGGAACATATATTAGTCCCGTGTATGTTAATGAGGATGGGAAACGTTCCATTTTGCTTTCTTCGCGTATTGGAGAAAATATTTCGCAGTGTAGCGGCGTTGTGGTTATTGAGATGTCACTTGCGCATTTTACCAGATTGATAGAAGAAGAGAATACATTAAAACGTATTGTATATATTGTGGATAACAGAGGAGATATTGTTGCGTATCCGAATTATAGCTGGGTAAAAGCGAAAAAGAATCTTTCCGAAATTCCTTCCGTTAAAGATGTTATTAGTGAATTAAAGGAACATCCTCAGAAGTATTATCAATATAAATCACCTGAAGGAATAGTGGTGTTTGGTGTATATGAACGTTTACCGTATCTTGGGTGGGGGGTAATCGTTGAAGAACCGTATGTGTTTGTTTTTATGCCGATATATAAAATGATTCACCGCATTGGTTTTATCAGCGTTATTGTGTCAGTTCTCATTATAGGTCTTGGTGTCTTGATTGTGAGACGTAAAATTAAACCTCTCATTGTTTTACATGATAGTGCCCAAAAGATTAAAGAAGGTAATCTTGATATCCAGATCGATACCCATACCGGTGATGAGATAGAAGATTTAGCCCATGCTTTTAATCTTATGACAAAACGTTTAAAGGAAATGTATGAAGATTTAGAGGCAAAGATTAGCGAAAGAACCGCGCAGCTTAAAGTAGCCCAAGATAAGCTGATTTACTCTGAAAAACTAACAACAATAGGTAAATTAGCAAGTATTGTGGGTCACGAGTTACGTAATCCGTTGGCGATAATAAGAAACTCTGTGTATTACCTGAATATGTTTGATATAGGTAAGGTTAATGAAGAGGCAAAGGAACAGCTTGATATTATTGAAAAGGAAGTTGATGATGCGACGCAAATTATTTCTCAGATATTGGACTTTGCACGAGAGAAAGAGCCAAAACTAACAAATGCTAATATTCATAAATTAATTAAGGAAATACTTGATGGTATTGAGCTACCATCAAACATTGTTTCTAAAGTGCGTTTTTGTTCTGCAGACTCCACGTTATCAATCGATCCGCTCTTGATGGGAAGAGTATTTCAGAATATTATTACCAATGCAATTCAATCGATGCCTCTTGTGAGCGGTAAAATAGTGGTATCTACAGAAAAAACTGATTCGGCATTGCGTGTTATTATAAAAGATACCGGTTCTGGAATATCAGAAGAAAGTCTTGGTAAAATTTTTGATCCTTTATACAGCACTAAAGCACGGGGTACGGGACTTGGCCTAACGTTTTGTAAAAGTATAGTTGAAAGGCACGGAGGCGTGATTGCCGTTGATAGTGTTGTTAATGAGGGAACGACGTTTAATATTGAACTTCCTCTTCCGAATGTTACCTCATCATGAGGTTTCTTTGACGTAAAGCTCTTATATCTAAATACTTAATGCTATATAGTTGACCATTAGTTGTAATTGTGGTAAATTTCACGTTTTTACATATGCGGATATTTTTGTAGTTTTTTGATTAAACAATACTTAGAAAGGATTAGTTTCAATGAAGATTGTTGTAACAGGTGGGGCGGGATTAGTGGGAACAGAATGTTGTAATTTGTTTGGCAATGCGGGTGATAGTGTTGTCAGTATTGATAACTATCAGCGTGGGAAGATTTTTGGGGAACTTGGTAATACTGAAGAGAATGTTGAAAAAATATTGTCCGGGTCAGATAATGTTATCCATGTAGAGGCTGATATAAGAGATATTGAGACAATAGGGAAATACCTGAAAGAAGCTGATGCTGTTATTCACACCGCTGCACAACCATCGCATCCACGGTCAGTTGAAATTCCTGCTGAAGATTTCTCCATCAATGTGGTGGGGACATTTCAACTGTTAGATTTTTTGCGTAAAAACAATCCTAAGTGTATTTTTATCCATTGTTCTACCAATAAAGTGTATGGGGATAATCCAAATCGTTTAGCTCTCATTGAAAAAGAAACGAGATACGATTTTAAAGATATTGATGCAATTGATGAAAATTTTCCTATCGATAAGGGGACCCATACACCTTTTGGTGTCTCAAAAACTGCTGCAGATCTCTATACACAAGAATTTGCCGCAACATATGGTATGACTACCGGTGTTTTTCGTATGGGGTGTATTACCGGTGGTGCGGCACATGCGGTAGAATTGCATAACTGGGAACCATTCTTTATGATGAAAAATTTGTCGGGTGAAAATCTTAATATATACGGGTATAAGGGAAAGCAGGTTCGAGACGTCATTCATGCACGTGATCTTGCAAAATTATTTAAAAAGTTTATTGAAAATCCAAAAAAAGGCGAGGTATACAACATCGGCGGCGGAAGAAAAAATACTATCTCACTTCTTGAGGCTATTTCACTTATTGAAAATATGACCGGAAAAAAGATGAATTATACGATCGTTCCTGAAGCGAGGCTCGGAGATCATCAAGTGTACGTCAGTGATATACGTAAAGCGCAACGTGATTTTGATTGGGATATTGAGATAGGGCTAGAGGAAGTATTTCGAGAAATATATGAAACATTAAAACCGAATTATCTAAAGAAATAGATGGTATGAGAGCACTTTACATTATATTTTTATCACTGTTTTGTGGGGTTGGGCAGATAGTGAAAAGACAGTATGTTCGCGGTATAGTGATACTGCTCCTCTATGCATATTGTCTATCACATTTAATTATGGGGCTATTCGGCTTAGTGTATCTCGATCATATTTTAATGGTCTTGTTGTTTTTGGTGGTATCCTTTGTATGGCTCTATAATCTGTTGGATATTAGAGAAATGTACGTTGTAGACGGTAAGGTTGATACAGATGGTAGTGATACTGATGACCAGCTATATGAAAAAGGGAGAGTGTGTTCTTTAAAGGGTGATTTAACTCAGGCAAAAGAGTGTTTTGAGATTTTATACATGAGAAATAAAGAAGATATGGATACTGTGTATCAGCTAGCTAAGATATATAAAGAATGTGATGAAAATGCACAAGCTCGTAAATTATTTAAGAAATATCTGAAAAAAGGCGATAAACTCGAATGGATAGAAGAAGCCAAAGAAGCATTGGGAGCGAAATAATATATGAATGAGCATGCGTCTGACAATTTAGTGAAACATGGAAGCATAATGCTTGCGGCGACACTCATTGCCGGTTTTGCGAATTATCTCTATCACGTTCTTATGATCAGAATGCTTACGCCTTCTGAATACGGGGTGCTCTACTCTCTTTTAGCGCTCTTTATGATTATTGGTATTCCTATAACCACTGTTGCAGTAGTGATTACCAAGTATGTTTCAAAATATCGTGGATTAGGGCAAGATGACAAGATAAGTTTGCTTTTTGTGAAATCATTAAAAAAACTAACTGTGATAGGTTTATTGCTTTTTGTGTTGTTTGTCATATTTAGCAAATATATTGGGATGTATTTAAATATCGATACAAGGATCCCTATAATTATTGTTGGTATTGTACTTGCTCTTGCATTTATTACCACTGTTACAGCAGGAATGCTGCAAGGGTTACAGGCGTTTTTGGTTTTTGGATCGGTAAACATAATTAGTACTGTAGGCAAAGTTATATTTGCAGCCTTATTGGTAATGGCAGGTTTTGGTGTAAACGGTGCTTTATGGGGGATAGTCATTTCAGTGATTGTCAGTATTATTATTTCTTGTTTTCCCCTAAAACGTTATTTTTCTCTTCATAAAACGGTTGAGGATGTCTCAATTGATAAAAAAGAAATATATCAGTATTTGGTGCCTGTAGGAATAGCGATATTCTGTTTTGGCTTTCTTACTTATTATGACACGCTAGTTGTGAAACATTATTTTTCACCGGAAGTTGCAGGATATTACTCTACGTGTGCTCTTATTGGTAAGGCATTTTTGTTTCCTCCAGCGGCTTTTGCAGGCGCTTTATTCCCTAAGGTTTCTGCTGCGCATTCACTCGGTAAAAAGACATTTCCATTGCTGAAGAAGGCGCTTATTTTGATAATAGCCGTTTTATGTGTTGGGTTAGCGATATGTATGATATTCCCTGATCTGTTAATCAATTTCCTTTTAAAGGGTAAGATGATATTGCCTGAATATAAAGACACAATTATTACACTAATGCGGTATTTTGGTCTGATGGTAATTCCGTACGGGCTTTTATGTATTATTATTTATTATAATCTTGCGTTACACAGGACAAATATACTGTATCTGCTAGCAATAAGTGTTGCTGTTTTGATAGGGGGCTTATATCTTTTCCATGCAACGCTTTTGCAGGTAATTTGCACTTTTGGAATTATTGGATATCTTCTTTTTATTATTAGTTTTATAATCATTTTATTTACAAAAGAGGTAGAAGGTGAAGGAGTTCAAGGGGAAGATCTCTATATTAATGCCGGCATACAATGAGGCCGATCTCATTGTTACCAATATAAATGAGACAAAGAAGTTATTCCATGATCTTGATTGTGATTATGAGATAATATTCATTGATGACGGCAGTCGTGATAAAACGTATGCACTTGCCTTAGAAGCATTCAAAGACGACCCGAATGTCTTGGTTAAAAGGAATAGAAATAATTACGGTAAAGGTCGAGCTCTCAAGTTTGGTTACAAATTTGCTACAGGTGATATTGTTGCCTTTCTTGATGCTGATCTTGATCTCCATCCTAAACAACTCTATACATTATTTGCAAAAATGAAACTGGAAAATGCTGATGTTGTTGTTGGGTCAAAGTGGCATCCTGATTCGAAACTGAAACTTCCCAAAAGAAGAGTTTTTGTCAGTAAAGTGTATTATATTATACTGTGGCTCCTTTTTGGTTTGCCACTACGGGATACGCAGACGGGTATAAAATTGTTTAAACATGAAGTATTGAAGAATGTTTTTCCCAAAGTGTTGTGTAAACGCTGGGCATTTGATATAGAAATATTGGCCAATGTACACCGTCTAGGCTATAGCATTGCAGAAGCGCCTATCGAACTTGAGTTTAGAAGAGAAGTGAGATGGGGGAGGATGAAGTTTACGGATTTGTGGTACACCGGACTTGATACCCTGGCTATATTTTACCGAATGTATATTATGCGGTATTATGATCATATAGAGAAGGAAGCTATCGAAGATGACGGTGAGTAATTCCGAGGTAAGCGGCAATCAGTTTTTGGCTAGTATTTACAAATAATACATATAATATGAATAGAGTATGGATTATGTATGTCTGCACTTAAAGTATCTATCATTATACCGATTAAGAATTACAATGATTATCTCAATGAATCGGTAGAAGCATGTCTTAATTTATTGTATCCCAATTTCGAAATTATTGTTCTTCCGGATGATTGTTCTGGCTCCTTTAAACACTCAGATAAGAAACAGGTAAAGATAATTCCAACAGGTCCAATGGGTCCATCTGAGAAAAGAGATATTGGTGCAAAGAAAGCAACTGGAGAAATTCTTGCTTTCATTGACGATGATGCGTATCCAGTGGGTGAATGGTTAGGTGTCGCGGTGAGAAATTTTAGCGATCCTGATGTTGCTGCTGTTGGCGGTCCCGGTGTGACTCCATACTCTGATTCATTGCTCCAGCAAGTGAGTGGCGCAATTTATGACTCGTGGATGGCCTCAGGGGCCAATACCTATCGTTATCGTCCGGGAAAGAAAAGGCTTGTAGATGATTATCCGAGCTGTAACTTTATTGTCCGCAAAAGCGTTTTTGATGAAGTTGGTGGTTTTGACAGTACATATTATCCGGGGGAGGATACTGTGCTTTGCCTTAAGATTACCAAAAAATTAAAGAAAAAAATAGTTTATGAGCCATTGGCCCTCGTTTATCACCATAGACGGGCAGTATTCAAGCCTCACTTAAAACAGATCACAAACTATGCGAAGCATCGCGGGTATTTTGTGAAAAAATTCCCCGAGACGTCAATGCGATTATCTTATTTTATCCCATCGATGTTTGTTTGCGGTGTCGTTTTCGGATGGCTATTATTCTTGTTAAATATCTTATTTTTATATCTTTATTGTGGTATTATCATCGTTTATTTATTATGTGCGATTATTAATTCTCAAAAGCTTAACTCATTTAGGGGAAGCATATTAACCTTTATAGGTATTGTGCTGACAAATTGTACCTATGGAGTTTTTTTTCTCAAAGGTCTTTGTAGTAAAAAATTATAATAGGAGGACGTAGTGAAGGTATTGATTGCATATCCACCGATTGAAAGTGAAAAAGGAGTGCCTTTACTTTCGCAGAATAGACAGTTTCAATGGTTTCATAATCCCACATACATATATCCGATGGTGCCATCTTGTGCAGCATCGTTACTTAAAGAGAAAGGGTATGATGTTTGTTGGAAAGACGGGATAGCCGAAAAGATGTCTTATAACGATTTTCTTAAGTATTTCAAAGAACTAAATCCGGATGTTGTCGCGCTGGAAACTAAAGCCCCCGTTGTTCAACATCACTGGAAAATAATAGATGACCTAAAAAAGGAACTACCGGAGTGTAAAATTGTTCTTTTTGGGGATCATGTTACTGCTCTTCCAGAAGAATCATTCAATAATTCTCCCGTTGACTATATTTTAACGGGCGGAAACTACGATTTTCTTCTCCTGTCTCTTTGTAACAATCTTTCTAAGAATGAAACTTTAGAGCCCGGTATTTGGATGAGGAAAGATGGCCAGGTAACATCAACCGGGAAGTTTAATTTAGATCAGGATCTTAACACGTTACCTATGATAGACAGAGATATGACAAAGTGGCTGTTATATAGCGAAGAAAACGGTAATTATAGTCGCTTGCCGGGGACATATACCATGGCGGCACGTGATTGCTGGTATCATAAATGTACGTTTTGTTCTTGGACGACAATATATCCTAAATATTCGTCGAGGACTCCGAAAAAGCTATTAGATGAAATAGGCATACTTATAGAAAAGTATGGTGTTAAGGAGATAATGGATGATAGCGGTTCTTTTCCAATTGGTGAATGGTTGCATGAATTTTGTAATGGCATGATTGAGCGTGGCTATAACAAAAAGATAATCATGGATTGCAATATGCGTTTTGGCGCGCTTTCATTTGATGAATATAAATTGATGCGAAAAGCCGGGTTTCGTTTTATGCTCTTTGGTTTGGAATCAGCTAATCAGAAGACACTTGAGCGAGTTAAAAAAGGCGGAGGATTAACTAAGGACAAGATTATTGAATCGTGCAAAATGGCAAGTAAAGCTGGGTTATCTCCACATATAACAATAATGTTCGGTTATCCGTGGGAAGATATTGATGATGTGCAGCGCACGGTTGATTTGGGGTGTTATTTGATGAAAAAGGGATATGCGCATACCCTGCAGTCGACTGTTGTTATCCCTTATCCGGGAACGCCTCTTTTTGACGAATGTAAAAAGAATGGGTGGCTGAAAACAGAAGACTGGTCTTGTTACGATATGAGAGAACCGATTATGATAACACCGATGCCGGAAGAAAAATTGATGGAAGCGGTACAGTCGGTCTATAAAGTTGCATTTAATCCAGAATTTATTTTTAGAAAATTAATCTCAATAAGAAACACTGAAGACATTAAGTTTATCTGGCGTGCGGCAAAAGCTGTTATTGGACATTTGACTGATTTTCGTGGAAAGAAATGCGCTTGTAAAAACAGCTGTAAGACTTAAGCTATAAGCTGTAAGTCACAAGCTTTTTAGCCTATGTAATAAAAAAGTGTAGGGCAGGGCGTTAGCCCTGAAAAACAAAGAAATAACACTGATGAGTGAAAAACATTACAACGAAGAGTATTTTAAGGATAAGGATGATCTTCCAGTTCATATTTATGCAACATTAGATGATGTAATTGAAAAAAATAATTATGTAAGTATTCTTGAAATTGGATGTGGTACCGGTAAGCTTCTCAGTGCTTTACATAAGAATGGTAGAAAAGTAACTGGTTGTGATCTTTCAATTACAGCAGCGAAAAAAGCGGATGCACTTGTTGCGGATGTGAAAGAACTGCCCTACAGATCAAAAAGTTTTGATTTATTGATCGGTATATCATTAATTGAACACTTAAGAGAAGAAGAAGCCGTGCTTTTTCTTAATGAAGCTAAAAGACTCCTTAAAGTTAGAGGGGCGTTGTTTCTTGTGACACCAAATTTTTCTAGTCCAATGAGGGTTGTAAAAGGTAAAAAATGGTTCGGGTATTCCGATCCAACACATGTAAAGTTCTATTCGCCGGAATCACTCGCATATAAACTTGAAGATAACGGTTTTAATCAAATTAAAAAGACGTTTAAGTTAGATGTATATCCTGATTTTGACTGGGGTCTGCATTTGAAATTCCCTAAAGTAATAAATTGTTTTATTTCGAAGCTATTAATATCTTCACCATTAGCTTTATTTAGAGACAGTTTTTGGATTATGGGAAATAAAATGTAGCGCAAGCCTTCAGGCTTGCAAATTTGTGATATGTTTCAATGAGAACACTGTATTATAGGAAATAACATATGGATAAAAGAAAAGTAGAATTTTACAAACACAATATTGATGAAGCGGATATTAAGCGATTCGATGAAGTTTTGAGGTCAATTTTTCTCACGACCGGAAAAGTCGTTGCTGAATTTGAAGAAGCGTTCTCAAATTACCTTGGCGGGGGAGATGTTATTGGGGTAACGAGTTGTACGGCCGCTTTACAGTTATGTTTGCTTGCATGGGGCATTGGTCATGGTGATGAAGTTATTACGACGCCAATGACATTTTGTGCCACTTCTAATGCGGTACTTCACGTAGGTGCAAAACCGGTGTTTGTTGATGTGGAAGAAGATACCGGAAACATAAATGCTGATCTTATTGAAGAAAAAATTACCAATAAGACAAAAGCAATTATCCCTGTTCATTTGTATGGGCAGATGTGTGACATGAAAAAAATTAAGGAAATTGCGGATAAACATGGATTGATCGTTATTGAAGATGCTGCACATTGTGTAGAAGGTGTTCGGGATGGTATAAAGCCTGGTCAGCTGGGTGATGGGGCTTGCTTTAGTTTTTATGCAACAAAGAACATTACCTGCGGAGAAGGTGGGGCAATTATTGTTCATGATCCAGAAAAAGCTGAATTAATAAGAATAATGCGACTGCATGGTATCGATAAATCAGCTGCTGATAGATACACAAAAAGTTATAGCCACTGGGATATGTCGGTATTGGGATGGAAATATAATATGAATAATATCCAGGCAGCTCTTTTAGTGGGACAGCTTAAAAAAATTGATAGTTTGAGGGATAGACGGGAGTGCATAGCAAAAATGTATGATGATGCTTTCAAAGACACTAACATAAGGCTCATGATGACAAAGGAAAATTGCAAAAATGCGTTTCATCTCTATACCATTCAAGTCTCAGAAGAAAAACGTGATACAGTGTTGAGTGGACTGCAAGATAAGCACGTTGGTTGTGCCGTAAATTATAGAGCCGTACATCTATTGAAATATTATAGAGATAAGCTCGGCTATACTGAAGGAATGTATCCGATAGCTGAACAAATCGGATCAAGAACTATTACTATACCGCTCTATCCAAAACTTAAAAATGATGAAGTTGAATATGTTGTAAAATCAATAATAGAGGTTCTTAATATCTGAGTAGCGTAAAAAATATTTTACATACTAGTTATTTGTTGCGAGCAGGGAAGTAAGCGTTTTAGGCCACACAGCCCTGAATATGTTGTGGGTGAGATTGAAGAATGTGTAAAGAAATTGAGGACATAACGGTGTACGGACTAGATCCAAAATTAAAGGCAGTGTATCATTTATTTGTTATAGAAATAGAACATTGCGACGATCTAAAGAAGCATCTTCAAATGAATGGTGTAGCGTGCGGAATACATTATCCTATTCGATTACCCATGCAATCTGCATATTCTTATTTGAGGTGTAAAGAAAGCGATTTCCCAGAAGCATTGTATAAGTCTTGTCGTATATTATCACCTCCGATGGTTCCCGAATTAACTACGAAACAACAGGATTACGTTATTGATAAAATAGCAGAATTTTATAGATAAAGGATATTTAGTAGAATAATTTTACGATATACTCATGCTTCTTTTGGTGTACGCTAAATACTAAAGCTTGATGCGTTAGTTGATTGTGGTGTATAGTACCATGATCTCCAATATGTAGAATAATATGTCTCAAAATAAGTATATCAATATGTGTAAGAGGTAAGTATGAAAGTATTAGTGACAGGTGGTGCTGGATTTATTGGAAGTAATCTTGTCGATAGGTTGTTGGCTGATGGCCATACGGTGACGGTACTTGATAACTTCTCAACCGGTCGACCTGATAATTTAAAACACCATAAAGATAATCCACAACTATCGTTACATCAAGTTGATGTTGCAAATAATGATACTATTGATCGCTATTTCAAAGGGATCGACTGGGTAATGCACTTAGCTTCTCTTGCGGATATTGTTCCGTCAATAATTGATCCTCAAGAATATTACAGAGCAAATGTTACCGGGACGATCAATGTCCTTGAAGCTGCAAAGAAATGTGAGGTAAAACGTTTTATCTATACGGCATCGAGTTCTTGCTATGGAATACCGGATGCCTATCCGACTGAGGAGGATGCTGATATTAGAACAGAGTATCCATACGCTCTTACGAAATATTTGGGGGAATTATGTGTGCTCCATTGGGGGAATATTTATAAACTACCAGTTGTTTCTTTAAGACTATTTAATGTGTATGGACCTCGTGCTCGGACATCTGGAACCTATGGGGCTGTTATGGGGGTGTTTTTAGCGCAGAAATTGGCTCAAAAACCTTTTACTGTTGTTGGTGACGGTACTCAGAAAAGGGATTTCACGTATGTTGATGATGTTGCTGATGCTTTTGTGTCGGCGGCTGCATCAAATGTGACAAATGAAATTTTTAATATAGGATCAGGTAGTCCGCAGAGCGTAAATACGTTAGTTGAGTTACTGCAGGGTGAAAGGATCTATATCCCTAAACGTCCTGGGGAGCCTGATTGTACATGGGCGAATATAGATAAAATAAAGAATACTATCGGGTGGAATCCAAAAACATCCTTTAAAGAAGGCGTTAATAAGGTTTTAGAGCATATTGATTATTGGAGAAGTGCGCCGGTTTGGACACCTGAAAAAATTGAAGTTGCTACGAAAGATTGGTTTAAATATTTATCGAGGTAAACATGAAAAATAATGTTTTATCAAAAATTAAGACAATTGATGAGTTGGCCCCGATTTTGGATGGATTAAGAAAAAAGGGTAAAAAGATCGTTCACTGTCATGGTGTTTTTGAACTTTTGCATCCAGGACATATTAGACATTTTGAAGAGGCAAAGAGTAAAGGAAACATTCTTGTTGTTACAATTACCAAGGATGAATATGTAAATAAAGGGCCTGGCCGACCCATTTTCAAAGAGGCATTGAGACTTGAAAGTTTAGCAGCGATAGAGTCAGTTGACTATGTGGCACTTAATGACTGGCCAACTGCAGTAGAGACGATTAGGAGATTGAAACCTAATATTTATGTAAAAGGGAGTGATTATTCTAAAAGAGAGGATGATCTTACAGGAAAGATATATGAAGAGGAAGAAGCAATAAATTCTGTCGGAGGAATGCTTCATTTTACTGATGATATTACCTTTAGTTCTACGTCTCTTATAAATTCATATTTTCCCCCGTATCCTGATGAAGCCCGCGAATTTTTTCAAGATTTTAGAAAAAAATATTCTTCTAATGATGTAATCAAGTACATAAAAAAGGTGGAAAACACAAAAGTACTTGTCATTGGGGATATCATTATTGACGAATACCATTATTGTTTTGGCGTAGGAAAATCCGCGAAAGACAATATCATCGTTACAAAATATTTAAATGAGGAAATATTTGCGGGTGGCGTTCTGGCTGCAGCAAATCATACAGCAGGTTTTTGTAAAAATGTCCATTTGGTAAGTTCAATAGGGAAACAAAATAATTATCAAGATTTCATCGCAACACATTTGAAACCTAATATTTCGACAAATTTTTATGAGATCGAAGATGCGCCTACGGTTGTGAAACGCAGATTTGTTGATCCTAACTTTTTAAATAAACTATTCGAAATAATATATTTAGATGACAATGTTCATACATCACAAAAAATAGAAAAGAAATTATACACTTATTTAGATGAGCACCTCAAAGATTATGATATGGTCATTGTAACCGATTTTGGCCATGGATTACTAACGCCCAGAATGGTTAAGTTGTTAAGTAAGAAAGCTAAATATTTAGCTATAAATGTGCAAACAAATAGTGCAAACAGAGGATTTAATGTAGTTACTAAATTTTCTCGTGCCGATTATATTTGTATTGATGAACCTGAGATACGGTTAGCTTGTCATGATAGATATTCCAATCTCAACAAATTGATACTTAAAATAAGCAAAAAGCTCAAGTGCGACAAAATAATTATTACTAGAGGGCATAAGGGGTCATTGGTCTATTCCAAAGCTGATGGGTTTAAGGAAATACCGATATTCTCCAAAGAGGTGCTTGATAGAATTGGAGCAGGGGATGCCTATTTTTCTGTGACAGCCCCATGTGTATTTAAAAATGCACCAATGGAAGTAGTTGGGTTTATAGGTAACGCTGCTGGAGCAATGAAGGTTTTGATAGTGGGGAATCGCTCTTCTATTGAACCGGCTCCTCTTTTTAAATACATTACTGCACTTCTTAAATGACAATATTTATCCACTCTTAAGATGCACCGGTAAGGATTTATTATGGACAAATTCAGAATAGACAGTCATAAATTAATATATCATGTCGATAGGGTAAATGATTGGCAGAAAAATAAAAATATATATCCTTTATATATGGAGATATCGCCTGCAGGTGCTTGTAATCATAGGTGTACATATTGCGGTCTAGATTTTATGGAGTACAAGCCAAGATTTCTCAAAACAGAGGTTTTAAAAGACAGGATTTCAGAAATGGGATCGTTAGGACTCAAGAGTATCATGTATGCGGGTGAGGGTGAGCCACTTTTACATAAAGATATGCTTGATATTACTCTTCATACTGAGAAGTCAGGGATTGATGTTGCGTTTACGACAAACGGGGTATTTCTTGATAAGGATTTTGCTGATGCAGCACTTACAAGTATAACCTGGGTAAAAGTGAGTATAAATGGTGCTACAAAAGATACTTATAACAAGATTCACCGAGGTAAGAGTGATGATCTTGATAAAGTTATGCATAATATGGCCTATGCAAACGATGTAAGAAGAAGTAATAATTATAAATGTACTTTGGGAATGCAGATAATGTTATTGCCTGATAACTATCAGGAAGTTGGGAAGTTAGCTCAAAGGGCAAAAGATATTGGGATGGATTATTTAGTAGTCAAACCGTACTCTCATCATCCTCAGAGTAATACTACGGAATACAAAGATATTAAATATGATAATTATCTTCAGTTAAAAGATGAGCTTTCTCAGTATAATGATGAGCAGTTTCATGTAGTGTTCCGTATTAATAGTATGAAGAAGTGGGATAAGGGTGAGCATGGATACACACATTGCTTAGCCCTTCCTTTCTGGTCATATATTGATGCGGGTGGAAATGTGTGGGGTTGCAGCGTGTATCTTGGAGATGAACGTTTCTTGTATGGCAATATCCATGAGCAAACGTTTAGAGAAATCTGGGAAGGAGAAAAAAGACGCGCTTCTCTTGAGTGGGTAAAGAATGAGCTGGATACGTGTAATTGTAGAGTAAATTGTAGAATGGATGAAGTGAATAAGTATCTGTGGGACTTAAAGCACCCTTCAGAACACGTGAATTTTATATAACAGAAAAACATATATCATGAATGAATTAGTATTACAAAAAAAAGCGGACCAAATAAGGAGCAACGTAATCCATCTTTCTGTGAAAAATAGTGCCGGGCATATTGCCCCATCACTATCTTGTGTTGATATACTTGTAGCGCTATATTATCGCTGCATGAACTATGATTTTGAAAATCCTTTATGGGAAGATCGAGATAGGCTTATTTTCTCTAAAGCGCATGGATGTTACGGGCTCTATGCAATATTGGCTGATAAAGGTGTTATTCCGAAAAAAGAATGGGATAATTTCTACACATCAAAGAGTACACTCTTGGGTTGCATGGAAAGACGTCTAGAGTATGGATTTGAGGCTGGTTGTGGGTCATTAGGACATGGACTTCCTCTCGCTGTGGGAACTGCTTTTGGCGCACATATTCAAAAAAAGAGCTATTCTATTTTTTGTGTTGTTGGTGACGGTGAGTTGCAAGAGGGAACAACGTGGGAAGCGCTCCAGTTTGCTGTTAAATATAATCTTTCAAATCTAGTTGTGGTAATTGATCGAAATAAATTACAAGCAATGGATTTTATCTTGAACGTTCTTGATAAGCACGAGAGTGATCTTATTAATAGATTGAAAGGTTTCGGTCTTTCACCTGTTAGCTGCTCTGGACATAATTCAGAACGGTTGGCAACTGTTATAAAAAACACACAATCTATCTGCGATAAAAAACCAAAAATTATTATCGCAGAAACAGTTAAAGGTTTTGGCTTGAAGTGTATGGAGAATGTGCCTAAATTTCATTTTCGGATTCCGGGCTGTGAAAAGTTAATCATATAATTTGAAAGTTAAATACATGCATAATTATCGAAAAGACGTTTTAGATATGATTATCCCTTATTTTCGTAAGGATCAAAGATATTGTCTTTTAGTATGCGATATGGGATTTGGGGCGGCAGATAAAATAAAAGTGGAATTCCCCGAAAGAATCATAAACTGTGGAGTTATGGAGCAGGGAACTGTGGGCATAGCTGCTGGTATGTGTATGAGTGGGTTAAAACCTATAGTTTATTCAATAGTGAATTTTCTAGCATACAGGGCAATAGAGCAAATTAGAAACGATGTTGTTTTACAAAAACTCGATGTTAAGTTTATAGGAACTGGAGCAAACGACTATTTCAAGTTTCTGGGGCTTTCACATTGTTGTGGAGGTGATGATATTAAACTCATGAAGTTAGTGAAATTAAAAGTATACGATCCCTACGAACACGATTGTGATTTTAAAACTATTGTTAGTGACTGGATAGATAGCCCCAGAGCGGGGTACATGAGGGTATAATTATAAATTATGTGGAACGGTTTTTGTGAACGCCTTAAATATTAAAGAACATACAATATCAGTAATAATGCCGGCTTTGAATGAAGAGTTAAATATTTCCAATGCAATTGGAAATACGCTAAAAGCTTTTGATGATTATTCTATTGTTGGAGAAATTATTATCGTAAATGACGGTAGTACTGATGGGACTGAGCAAACAGTGCAGTCTTTTTCTCAAGAAGATAGTAGAATTAAGATGATTGTTCACGATAAACCAAAAGGCATTGGAGCATCTTTCTGGGATGGTATTGATAATGCTCAGGGAAATATTATTGTCTTGATACCCGGCGATAATGAAATTGATCCATGGGAAATATTTCGTTATTGTGAATTGCTCGACAATGTTGATATTGTAATCCCGTTCGTTTATAACGAACAAGTAAGGCCATTATTTAGAAGGATTCTATCTTTTTTATATCGTTTCATTGTTAATGTATCCTTTTTTACCAATTTTAATTATACAAATGGAACAATTCTATATCGCAAATCGATTTTGAAGGAGTTGGAGTATCGTAGTAGTGGTTTTTTCTTTCAAACAGATATTTTAATAAGAACTGTTAAAAGAGGATATCTCTATGCTGAAGTTCCTTATAGACTGGGGATAAGAGAACATGGTGTTTCTAGAGCTGTTTCATTTCCATCGTTGTTGAAAGTTATTAAAGGCTATTTAAAATTGATCAAAGATCATTATTGTAGTGTGAAAATTAAAAATAATAAAATATTTGCAGCTGATTCTAAAACAGCGACTAGAAAAGATAAGTAAGACTTCTGCGAAATGACGTTTAGCGGAGTCATCGCGATGAGCGAAGCGAGGAAGCGATCTCGAAAAGAGTAAGAAGTAGGGTAAGAGAAACAGGATAGCAAACGATCACCGAAAAAAGAAACAG